>NZ_VFEB01000196.1:0-43571 GCF_007858795.1 Vibrio sp. T20 | reverse complement strand
CGTTGGCACCGTAAACGAAAGATTAAAGTCAGCATGTCGAGAAAACGAAACTGTTGGGATAACGCTTGTTCCGAAAGTTTCTTTGCGCAATATAAG
This sequence comes from Vibrio sp. T20, assembly GCF_007858795.1. NCBI lineage: Bacteria > Pseudomonadati > Pseudomonadota > Gammaproteobacteria > Vibrionales > Vibrionaceae > Vibrio > Vibrio sp. T20. The sequence continues at coordinate 43,475 of NZ_VFEB01000196.1, read as the reverse complement.
AAAGAGTGGATGAACAACTTAGATCAGCTTTCACGACAAGAAATGACGATGCAAAGTCGAATTTATATCGATACCTATTATAATCCAGTAAGAAGACATGGGACTCTAGGTGGAGTGAGCCCCATGGACTTTGAACTAATCAACTAAACCCCTGTGTCTACTTTTTAGGGGCCATATCATTTTAGTCTTTTCGCATCTCGACACTCGAATCTCGCATCTGCTCTTTTGCTTGCTTCTCAATCGCCTTCACCATGCCTTTAAAGATAAATAGGTGAGCTGGCATCATTGCGAACCAATACAGTAATCCAAGAAAGCCTTTAGGGTGCCACCACGCTGAAATGTTCAGCTCGCGAGAGTCTCCGTGGTCAGAGACGGTAATTTCGAGTCGTCCTAAACCGGGGCCTTTCATACCGAAAAGCAGAGATAAAAACTGATTCTCTTCACAGCGAATGACCTTCCATGAATCGATTTTGTCACCGACTTTTAGGTTGGGGCCTTCTGGCATTTGACGAACAGGTACCCCGCCACCGAAAAGAACATCCAACCATTCGCGTGTGCGCCATAAAGTGTTAGCGAAGAAGTAACCTTGCTTCGGGCTTCCGATTTGCTGAGCAACATGCCAAAGCGATTCTAGTGGTGCACTTGAGGTGATACTTGCGCCTGTTTTCTTCGGGTAATAGCCATATCCAGCTTGCCAGCGTTTGAAGGCGGTTTTGTCAAAACCCCACACATTACTCTTTACGAAGTTACCTTCAGAATGAATAGCTTGCTCAACCATATTCTCGAACGAGATAAGCTTCTGAGGGTACTTTTCTCTAATGGTGGTCGAACTGGCGATAAAATCGTGTTTTAAGCCTGCGAGAAGCGCTCTGCCTATGTTAGAGGGTACAGAGGTTACCACGCCCAGCCAATATGAAGCGATTGACGGCGTTAGTAGCGATGTCGCCCAAAGCCTGAGTGGACGATCGGCTGTTTTGGCTATGTGAGCAAATTGATTTCGATAAGAGACAATATCCGGCCCGCCAACCTCGAAGGTTTGGCTTTCGCTAGGCGTTTCTTGTGCAAGTTTCAGTAGGTAGTGGTTTAGGTTCTGCAATGCAATCGGGTTGGCTTTAGAATCGACCCACTTTGGCGCAATCATAATCGGCAAGTTGTACACAAAGTCTCGCATGATCTCGAATGCCGCAGAGCCTGGGCCTATGATCACGCCTGCTTGAAGTTCGGTTATCGGTACTGGTCCTTTACGAAGTAGCTCACCGGTTTTCTTTCTCGCTTGAAGGTGCTCTGAGTCGCCGGTTTGAGGCTGAAGCGAGCTTAGATAGATAACGTGCTGGTTTTTAGGGCCAAGTGCAGAGACAAAGTTGCGAGCTAGATTTAACTCATAATCAATAAAGTCGTGGCCTTCTGCCATTCCATGGACAAGGAAGAAGATAAGATCAAAATCGGGGACTAAGGCTTGTGTTGCGGCTTGATCAGCCAGGTCAAGATACTTAAGTGATAAGTCTTCGTGAGGCTCGGTCCGTGCCTTTAAATACTCGATATGCCTTGCTGCTGCCGTGACTTGATAGCCTTGCTTAAGCAGAAGAGGGAGGAGTTGCGAACCAACATATCCAGAAGCGCCTAAAACCAGTACTTTCTTCATTGTTACTCCATGTAATGTGCTATTCAAAGTTCGGACACGTTACTCAAGGTAACTGCGTTAACTTGCTTATACACCAATTTACCAGTGATGGATGTAAAAAAGCCAATAGAATTAACCTATTGGCTTTGAGCTTCAAGAGCAGCCTGCTCTTTTATCTAAGAACGAGCGACATAAGGTATTACTTACGAGGTTGGGCTAAGGTTTTGACCTTTATATTCACCAGTGAGTGTCTTGAGGAATGCCTTAATCGCATCAACTTCTTGGTCGCTCATTTCAACACCTACTTGATACTTACCCATGTCGAAAATCGCCTTGTCTAAAGTTTCTGCCTGTCCGTCATGGAAGTAAGGCGCTGTCAGCTCGATGTTTCTCAGTGTAGGGACTTTAAACTTGTGTCGGTCCGATTCGATGCCCGTTACGTTGAAACGCCCCATATCTTCTGGTGTGATGTCAGAACCGCGGTCAGAGAAGTAATCCGCTTTTAGGCCCATTGCCTCAAAGGTTTCACCGCCCATGGCTTCACCCGCATGGCATGTACCGCAGCTATACTTTTTGAAAAGCATCAGGCCATATTTTTCATGGCTATCTATAGCATCGATGTTACCCGTTAAATATTGGTCAAAACGGCTGTTGGGTGTCGTCAATGTCTTTTCAAATTCAGCGATAGCGTGAGTGATGGTGTGGCCGCTGATTTCACCTTCGTAGGTCTTGTCGAACATAGCCACTAATTTTTGGTCGTGGCTAAGCTTGTCAACTATCTGATCCCAACCTTCAGAACCCATTTCAATTGGGTTGAATGGAGGGCCGCCAGCTTGGTCTTGGAGGTCGTTTGCTCGACCGTCCCAAAATTGGAGCTTGTTGTACACTGAGTTGAAGACGGTTGGTGCATTGATTCCACCCACTTGACCATGAATGCCGACCGAGCCAACGAGGTTGTCTACTCCACCCGTATCGAGGCCATGACATGATGCACAAGACACGGTGTCATCTCCAGACAGGCGCGTATCGTGATATAAGGCCTTACCTAACTTAGCCCTGTCTTCGTCAACGTCAAAGCTAGAATAGATAGGCTGCAAAGCGAGCTTTTTTCCCTCGTCATGCACCGGTGAGTTGGCGTGAAGAGTGGCACGAGTGTGACGAATCCATCTAAGAAGCGTGTGTTTTTCTTCTTTCGAAATTCCCGCTGACCAGTGCATCGATTGGTAGATTTTTGGTGGCATGGAATCGTCATAAAGCACTTTTTCGATACGAGCTAATGCCACTTCAGATATTGGTTCTTTACCTTGTACCCCATTGAAGAGCTGAGTGATTTCAAAGTGTTTCATACCAGATTGAAGGTCTTTATCCATAAGGTTTTTAGCGATTGGCCAGTTGGCATAAAAAGGCATCTCGCTGTCGCCTGTATGGCAATAACTACATCCCTTATCTGTAAGTACTTTCATCGCTTGATAATCAAGAGATGACTTATCGAGTGATGAGAATTGCGCCAAGTTTTGCTCGGCCAGTTTTTGGTCATTTTTGTCGACCCAATACACCGAGCCTAAATAAGCCAATATCCCTAAACCAACTAAACTTAATATTATTTTTTTATTATTCATCTTTTAACTCCCTAGTGAATTGGCTAGGAAGTTATTGAATTTAAGCGACTTTATGAAATGACAAAAAGGAATCAATATTAATCGAATAACTAGATGGAGAATAATTTAACGAAATAAAGCCTTTTAATTCATGTGGTTATGTTGGTTTGTTAAAAATGGCAACAAATACAACGCGATGCCGATCGCTACTAACTTTGATTTCAATCAATTTACCTGTCTATAGCGTCAAATGTGTTTTTTGATATGTGCACCTGTATTAATAATGCTGATTTGATGATTTCCGCCTTGTTCGAGAGAGTGGTTGAGTGAATGTGCTTTGCTAGTTCGGTGAGTAAGGAACAAGATTATGTCACTATTGTCTGGCTAATCGAGTTTTCACATTTGAACAAGTGAATGATGCATAAATTAGGATGCTATGCGGGAATTCATGTTCACCTCGTTATTTATGTATGGTTAAAAACCGAACGTTGATATAATGGCGGGATATTTTCCTTTATTCATCAATACGTTCCGTTTAGGTATCTCTATGTTGCTCTCTTCAATTATTCATCATACTCGAGGTGATTTTGTTCGCAGGCTTATTGCGATTGCTTTGCCTATTGCTTTGCAGAGCATTATGTTTTCAAGCCGAGGCTTAGTGGATGTGTTGATGTTGGGCCAACTTGGCGAAGCAGACATTGCGGCTGTGGGTGTTGCGAGCCGAGCGATGTTCGTGACGACCATTATGCTGGTGGGTGTCACCACCGGCGGCGCTCTTCTTACTGCTCAATATTGGGGAGCGGGTAACAGGCAAGGTGTGAGAGAAAGCACCGCACTGACGTGGCTGGTTTCGACCCTATTTGCGTTACTGACCATTGCATTTTTCGTTTCATTTCCTGCACAAATCATGGGCGTGACGACCGACTCTCAAGAGGTCATCAACCTAGGCGTTGAATATATCGTAATTACCTCATTTAGCATGCTAGCGGTATCGTGCGTAAGCAGTATGGCTGTGGGTTTGAGAGCGATGCACAAACCTGGACTAAGTACCTTTTTCAGCGGTATCGGTATCCTGTCTAATATATTCTTAAACTGGGTGCTGATTTTCGGTAACTTGGGTTTTCCAGCACTTGGAATCAAAGGCGCAGCAATTGCAACAGTACTGAGTGGCGCAATTGAAGTCGCGACTTTGTTTGGTTATCTCTATTTCTCTAAGCATTTATTAGCTTTCAAGTTCTGCGATATTAAAGCGGCAGCTTCGATCGAAAAGGTGGTTCGCTTCTTGAAGTTGTCTCTCCCGACCACGTTCAACTTTTTAGCATGGGCGGGTGGCTTGTTTGCTTACCATGCGATCATGGGACAATCGGGCGTTCAAGGTTTAGCTGCACTTTCAGTAATGACGCCGGTTGAGTCTATCTCATTGAGCCTATTGATTGGTTTATCAAATGCGGCAGCGGTTCTGGTGGGTAACCAACTTGGCGCGAAAAACAATGAAGCGGTTTACTATCAAGCGTTAGGCTTAACGATTCTGTGTTTCTTAACCAGTATCGTAGTGGCCGTTTTTCTCTACTTCGTTCAAACGCCAATACTTAATGCCTTTAGCGCATTGACTGAAGAAACCAGAGCCCTCTCAGAAAAGTTTATTCTGATTCTAAGTGTAGGTATTATTATTCGCTCGGTACCGTTGACTGTGATTGTTGGTGTGTTGAGAGCGGGCGGTGATGTGAAGTTCTGCCTCTATCAAGACTTGATTGCTCAGTGGGTGATTGGTATTCCACTGGCGGCTATTGCTGCTATTTATCTTAAGTTTCCACCGGAGTGGGTATATCTGCTTTTCCTAACCGAAGAAGTGATTAAGTGGGGCGGGTCGCTCTATCGCATGAAAACAAGAAAATGGATTAAAAACTTGATAGGAAGTTGAAGTAGGACGCACCAATCACGTCACTTTATCATTGGTGTGTGATCTATCTTTCAAAATACTTCCTCCTAACAGGGAATTAGTGTAGATTCTCCTTCCAAATTCTAACTAATGCGAGCTGTTTAATGTTAAAGCTGTCAGACCTATGTAAAGGCTATGTCGATGGGGGGGAGTTTCACCCTGTTTTGCAAGGTGCTGAATTAACATTAAACCAAGGTGACCAGCTAGCATTAATGGGAGAAAGCGGATCAGGTAAAAGCACTTTACTGAACCTTATCGCGGGTTTAGACCTTGCGGATTCAGGTGAAATCGCTTTCCCTCACTTCAATATGCACGACTCAACCGAGCGTGATCGCACTGCTTATCGTAGAAACAACATTGGCCATATTTTTCAGCAGTTCAACTTACTGCCAACGCTAAATATTGCCGATAACATCCGTTTTTGCCGTCAGTTAAAAGGCTTACCTGAAGACAAAGGTCTCTGGAGGCAGATTCTTTCTGCTTTAGACCTTATGCCTTTGCTTGGCCGTTACCCGGAAGAAGCGTCTGGTGGCCAACAACAACGTGCGGCAATTGCGCGTGCGCTGTATATGGAACCAAAAATATTGCTGGCCGATGAGCCGACCGGTAGTTTAGATGAGCGTAATGCAGAAGCCGTAATGCGTTTGCTGACCTCTTTGGCTCGCCAATTAGAATGTACCTTGTTGCTGGTGACACACAGTGAAAAAGTAGCACTGCACATGGATGGCAGGATCCGTCTACAAGGAGGGCAACTGCATGTTATGGCCCGTAGTTAAGGCACTACTCGGTCACTATCGACGTTACCCACTGCAGATTATTTTGGTATGGCTTGGTTTAACCCTCGGCGTATCACTTTTGGTTGGTGTTACTGCTATCAATCAACACGCCAAGCAAAGCTATGCACATGGCGAAAAACTCTTTTCGAACCCTCTTCCTTACCGTATTCGACCAAAACACAACGCTAATAAGATCCCACAAGGTTTTTATATCCAGCTTCGCCGTGAAGGCTTTCAACAGTGCTCTCCTTTTGACCACCATCGTATCACTGATGAAAACGGCGCGAACTTCATGCTTATCGGCATAGACCCTGTTTCTATGCTTCAGTTGCAGCCGGGTATTGCGTTAAAAGATCTCACCACTTTAAACCTCATGAAACCGCCATATCCAATCCTTGTAAGTGATGATCTCGCTGAACACATGGAGTGGAACAACGGTGATTACATTCCTCTGATGGATGGCTCTGAGCTTGGTCCTGTGGTTGTCGATCAAAACAACCTGATTAATGGCACCAGGTTAATAGCAGATATTTCCTTGCTCCGCATGCTTAAACGCAGTGCAGGACTTTCAGTGATTGCTTGCTCAGACATGTCTACTGAGAAATTTGAGCGCCTAAAAAATATGTTGCCGAATGGGCTGACGATCACCCGCAGTTCTAAAGCGGAGCTAGAGTCGCTGACCAGTGCTTTTCACTTAAATCTTAAAGCGATGGGTATGCTGTCGTTTGTGGTTGGCTTGTTTATTTTCTATCAAGCGATGTCGCTGTCGTTTATTCAGCGCCAACCGTTAGTCGGAATTTTAAGACAAACAGGTGTATCGGGCTGGCAACTGGCGAAAGCGCTTTGTTTAGAGCTGTTGCTATTGGTAGTACTGAGCTGGATCTGCGGTAATGTATTCGGTGTCATGTTGGCTAATCAATTGTTACCGGCAGTATCTTCAAGCTTAGGTGACCTATATGACGCCAATGTTGGTTTAACGATTGACTGGAATTGGCGATGGAGCGGTTACAGCTTGTTAATGGCACTACTTGGTGCCTTCTTAGCGTGTGCTTGGCCGCTGGTTCGTTTGCTTAGATCACAACCTATTCGTTTGACCTCTCGATTATCTTTGATGCGCTTTGCGGGTACGGAATTCACATGGCAAGCATTGATTGGGTGTGGCTTCTTGGTTGCAGCTGTCGCTGTGTATCAAGCCCCTCAGACTCAAGAGTCTGGTTTTGCGATTATCGCGTTGATGCTCGTCAGTGTGGCTCTGTTTACGCCATTCTTGATGTGGAAGCTATTTAATAGCCTCTCTTATTCATTGCGCTGGGTTCGTGCTCGTTGGTTCTTTGCTGATGCTGCGTCAAGTATGAGCTACCGTGGCGTAGCAACAATGGCGTTTATGTTGGCGCTGACTGCAAACATTGGTGTAGAAACCATGGTAGGTAGCTTTAGGGATACCACTGATAAATGGCTAACCCAGCGTTTGGCTGCAGATCTTTACATCTACCCAACCAACAATGCCGCTGCTCGCATGAGTAACTGGCTGTCAGGCCAACCAGAAGTGGACTCAGTTTGGTGGCGTTGGGAAAAAGACGTAGCTTCTCCAGTGGGTAGTATTCAAGTGGTCAGTACTGGTCCTTCTGAAGGCGAACTAGAAGCTCTGACCATCAAATTAGGTATTCCGAACTACTGGTATCACTTACATCACTCGAAAGGTGTGTTGATCAGTGAGTCGATGTCTCTTAAGTTGGGGATTCGCCCAGGCGACTACATTGACCTTTATGACAACCTCGGTTCCGGTTGGCAGGTTGTCGGTGTTTACTACGACTATGGGAACCCTTACCATCAGGTCATGATGTCGCATCGAAACTGGCTGTATGGATTTGCAGGGCGCGGCAATGTGGGCCTTGGCGTGATACTCAAAGATGATGTCAATTCAGTAGGACTTCGCAGCCGACTGGAAAGTGTATTCAGGCTTGGTTCTGAGCGAGTTTTTGATAACAACAATATTCACAGTCAAGCAATGCGTGTGTTTGATAGAACGTTTGCGATCGCTGATACGTTGGGTAACATCACATTGGTTATCGCAGTCTTTGGTATCTTCTTCGCAACCGTTGCTGGTGAAGTGTCTCGACAAAGGCATATCTCGCTGCAGCGCTGTTTAGGTGTATCGGCGAAGGAGCTGATTCTGACAGGTAGCTTACAGTTGTTTGTGTTTGGGCTTATTTCCTCCTTGATTGCGATTCCGCTCGGTTTAGCGTTAGCAAGCTTGATTGTTGATATCGTTATTAAGCAGTCTTTTGGCTGGTCTCTCGAGTTACAAGTGATTCCTTGGGACTATTTACAGACATTTGCATGGGCCATGGCTGCATTGATGTTGGCTGGTGCTTTGCCAGTGATGAGAATGATTCGGAATACCCCGATGAAATCATTGAGGGATGCGCTTTAATATGCTTCAACGAAACGGCTCAACGAAACTCAGACACCGATTTATTTCCTCTCTATTACTGATTGGTTTCTTTGGCACTATTTTAGGTATCTGGGCGTACTATTCTTATTTTGTTGACGTTGGTGAAAAGGGGGTTAACGAGGTTAACTCAGTACTTGTTAGCGAATACTTCAATGTGTTTGAGCCTGTGCTACCTGACCGCAGCGTTTCATTGCCTCGTGACTTTCAGTTCCACCCAGAATTCCAACACGAGTGGTGGCATTACTTTGCATCTCTAAAAGGGGATGACGGTAAAAAGTACTCAGTGCAGTGGAGCTTCTTCCGTATAGCCACTGATGAACGTGAGACTCCAGGGTGGCAAAGTCCTCAGGTCTATATTTCAAATGTTGTGATCTCCTCTGATTCCAAAGTTTGGAAAGAGCAACGTTTAGCGCGTGGTGGCATAGGCCAGGCGGGAATGACCAGTCGTCCGTTTAGGATTTGGATTGATAACTGGAACTGGCGCGCACTCGGTAGCACACCATTCCCAGGTCGACTTCAAGTGCAAACTGATACGTTTGGCATTGAACTCGACACTATAGCGAAAGGCCCATACGTGCTCAACGGCGATAACGGCTATCAGAAAAAGCACGATTTATTACCTGTTGCGTCTTATAACTTCAGCGCTCCGTTCCTGTCTCTAAGTGGCGTGTTGAATTTGGACGGTGTTGCCAAGGAAGTTGAAGGCACTGCTTGGGTACATAAAGAGTGGGGTAGTGGCTTACTCGGAGTGGGCCAGCAAGGCTGGGATTGGTTCGTGTTTAATCTTGATGATGGCACAGCACTGAGCATTAACCGCTACCGCCATAATCAACAGTTACCTTATGTTTTCGGAACATTGGCCACTCGCTCAGGTAAAGTGTACCAGCTCACGGACTCCGATATTTCTATTAAGCCTTTACAGAATACGACGCTACTGAATGGCAGAAGAATGCCACTGCAATGGATTATTAATGTGCCACAACACAATATCAACCTCACGACGCGTATCAAGCGCAGGGATATGTGGCTGCCTTTTGTCATACCCTATTGGGAAGGGCCAATTATGGCGAGTGGAAGCCATGAAGCAACAGGCTTTATGCAGTTAACAGGCTACTAAAAAACACCTAAGGCTATCATTTGATAGCCTTTTTTTATGTTTGCGATTCCTACCAGACTCGAATTATTTGTGCATACAGCCTTGGTGATCTCATCTATACTTATTTTATGGCGCATAATAATATTATGGAATATACGACGTATTGTTTAGTATTTGTAGGAAAAACCGAAGTTAAACATCCGAAGAAGTGATTATCTATCGATAAAGCTTGGATATAAACTCTGGGTTATTCTTTGTTATTCGTTTATTTAAATAATAAATATAAGGGCGAAATCATGACCGACGTCATCCGTGACTTCTTTAAATTGGAATCTGCTGGCGGCATCATCCTAGTCATCGCTGCGGCGATCGCAATGTTTGTAGCAAACTCACCACTGAACGAAATGTACCAAGGTGTACTTCATAGTTACGTTCTTGGTATGTCTGTGTCTCACTGGATTAACGATGGCTTAATGGCTGTCTTCTTCCTTCTAATCGGCTTAGAAGTTAAGCGCGAACTTTTAGAAGGCGCATTAAAGTCTAAAGAGACGGCAATCTTCCCAGCTATCGCTGCTGTGGGCGGTATGCTAGCTCCTGCACTTATTTACGTGCTATTTAACTCAAGTAACCCTGAAGCGCTTCAAGGTTGGGCTATCCCTGCTGCAACGGATATCGCATTCGCATTGGGTATCATGGCTCTTCTTGGTAACCGTGTACCGGTAAGCTTGAAGGTATTCTTATTAGCGTTGGCAATTATCGATGATTTAGGTGTTGTTGTTATCATTGCACTGTTCTACTCAGGCGACCTATCAACGCTTGCACTGACGGTTGGCTTCATCGCGACTGGTGTGTTGTTCATGTTAAATAACAAGCATGTAACTAAGCTGAGCGTGTACTTAATTGTTGGTGCGATCCTGTGGTTCGCTGTATTGAAGTCTGGTGTTCACGCAACATTGGCTGGTGTAGTCATTGGTTTTGCTATCCCACTAAAAGGTAATAAAGGAGAACATTCTCCGCTGAAACACTTAGAGCATGCTCTGCACCCATACGTAGCTTTTGCAATTTTGCCAATCTTTGCATTTGCAAACGCAGGTATCTCACTAGAAGGCATCTCAATTTCAAACCTTACAGGCATGCTACCGCTTGGTATTGCTATGGGTCTATTGGTTGGTAAGCCACTGGGTATCTTCCTATTCAGCTGGGGTGCTGTGAAAACCGGCGTAGCTAAGCTTCCTGAAGGTGTGAACTTCATGAACATCTTCGCGGTGTCTGTGTTGTGTGGTATTGGCTTTACTATGTCTATCTTTATCTCGTCACTGGCATTTGGTCCAACGAACGCAGATTTTGATACGCTTGCTCGATTAGGTATCCTGATGGGCTCAACAACTGCAGCTATCTTAGGTTACTTCCTGCTAAGTATTTCTCTACCGAAAACTAAGCATCAAGAAGTAAAACTATAATCGGTAATTGGTTCGATTAACCATCGAACCAATTCCTGAGCAACAAGTCAATTTCTGAGTAGCAAGAAGAGTCACAGAGTCATCCACACGATTTATGTGACGACAAAGAACAAAAAGCCGTGATAGGTAACCCTATCACGGCTTTATTGATCATGTTGCTAAGCTACTATTTGTAAGATAGCTTGTTTTGCAAGTACGGTGACAATGTCACGCTACTTTTCTAGTGTGGTAAAAATAGTCCACTCTTCAACGATCTGCTCACTTAACCCAACTACCGTCGCCGTTACCTTTCGGTTCAGTGCGTGTGAAGTAGGGTCATCACCATCGCTTTCTAAGCGTTCTTCGCCATAGCCAACAATTCTGACACGCTCTGGTTCTATACCATTCGACAATAACTCGTCTTGCACATTATTCGCTCGTTTCTTTGACAAATCTAAGTTGTACTCATTGGAACCCACTTTACTCGCGTAACCTTGGATTTCGATAGAAGCACTTTTGTAGGTTTCAAGGAACTCTGCCATCGTGCTGATTTGATCAGAAAATATTGGGTTCACTTCAAATGAGTCATGAGCAAAGAGTATCTTTAGCTGTCTGACTTCTTCTGCACGAATCGTTTCACCACAGCCATCATTATCGACTTGTGATGCTTCAGGCGTTCCTGGGCAGGTATCGCGTGCGTTTACCACACCATCTTTGTCATCATCTTGCAGGTCTGCAATCTGCTCCGCTTCAGGTGTCTCGATGTAGGCCTCTTCCTGTTGACTAGAGCAGGCGAATAGAGTCATCGTTAATACGGGAAGTAATAAGTAAGTTATTTTCATCATTAATACTCCACGGCCGTTGTCCACTCTTCTGGTATGTCGACCAGTAGAGCGTTCAATAAAGAACCGGTTGCGTTCATCACACGGTACTTAGCGTACTGCTCAGAGTAATGCGCATCTAGATAGTCTTTACGGGCTTCAAATAGTTCGTTCTCTGTGTTGAGCAAGTCAAGCAGAGTACGTTTGCCTATTCGGTATTGTTTTTCATAAGCGATAACGGTCTCCGAAGCTGAATCAACATGGTCAGATAGAAAGTTTTTTTGTTGCAGTGTTAAATCTAAGGCACTCCATGAAAGGCGAAGGCCTTCTTCCACTTGGCGATAAGCGCGATCTCTCAGATCTTTTGCTTTATTCAATTGGTAAGCAGCTGCTTCGGAATTAGCACTGTCTGTTCCGCCGTTGTACAAGTTATATCGCATGCGTAGCATCGCGAGGGTCTCTTGACTAGAGCCTTCATCGCCTCCCGCATCATCACGCCACGACTGTGATGCTTCAATAGAGAACGTAGGGTAGTTCACGCCTTTCGATTGTTTGTATTGAAAATGTGCTGCGTCGACATCAGCCGTTGCGATTTTTATAACGGGGTGTTTGTCCAAGGCATCAACAATGGCGTCCGTTAACGACAAAGGAATCCTCGAAATATCGGCTCGTGGGTAAATTAAGCCTAGGGGTTCTTGGCCAACTACTCGTCTGAACTGTGTGTGTGTATCGATCAAATTATTCTGTGCGGCCAACAAGTTACCATGAGCTTTTGCAATCCTAGCTTCTACCTGAGATACATCCGCGGTTGAACCTATGCCTGAATTAGCTCGTTTCTTTATGTCTTTGTAGATTTTCTTGTGTATCGAAAGATTACTTTCTGACAGTGCCAGCACTTCAGTGGCTTTCACTGCATCTAAATAGATTTGAGTGACCTCCAGCGCTTTGTCTTCGGCATCTGCAATCAATTGTAAACGAACCGACTCGGCTTCTGCGGCGGTACGATCAATGTCGTACAGAGTCGCGGAACCATCCCAAAGCAATTGCGTGAGGGAAATCGTCGCTTCCTTTCTTGTTAGATCGGTATCTGGACCGTTGTTTGGTGCAGGGTTTATGCCTTCGTAACCAATACCGGCGTCAAGATCGATACTGGGCTTGTATGCACCTCCAGATGCATCGTTACGCTTTTTCACGCTCACATATTCGTTAAAGATGCTTTTTATCTCTGGATTGGTTGCCAAAGTAATAGCCACCGACTGTTCCAGAGTTTGAGCGGCGAGTGGTGTTGCAGCAACTAAGCAACACATGATGGATAATTTGAACAATTTCAAAGTAGCTCTCCTTCTACTTTCAATGTTTCATCCATTTCCCAACCTACGTTTACCGCTGAATTGAGTGAATGGTATTAAACGAAGCTTAGGACATTTGCAAAAAAATGCGAAGTTTGTTGGTTTTTTTTTGAATGTAAGTCGCTATTGCCATTGACTAATTTGAAAAGCGCTTTGGTTGTACTACTTTAGTGAGTTGATTATCAATAGTGCTACTACTAAATTTATTGTAGGAAATAGCCACAGCGCAGAGTGGTATTGGAGCCGCGTTTGGTGTGTTCTGGGTAGAAGTGGGAATATGGATATGGGAAATATCAACCTAAATATACTAGGTCTTGCTAGCGGGAGTGTAGTGCTCGACGCTCAAGGCCAAGTTAGACGTTTGTCTCCGGGCGAACAACCAGCCGCTAGCGACGTAATTATCAGTTTTGATACTAGTGAAGAGAGTGTGCCAAGTGTTTCTGCACGTTTTGTAGATAACCAGGGCCAACAAAATGTGCTAGATACTGATGACGCGGTCGCTCAAGTTCAGCGTGCTATTGAAGAAGGATTTGATCCAACAGAACTAGGAGATGAGTTTGATACTGCTGCTGGTGAGGAAGGCTCGAGTTTGACCAACAGCGGTAGGATTGAACGTACTGGGGCTGAAACTCAAGCTGCCACGAATTTTGAAACTGAAGGGTTTGAGTCTCAAGGATTGTCAGAAACTCAAAGTATTGCTCTTTTTGATATCATCGCTTTTGCGCTTATTTCAGGTGAAACTAATGTTATTGAGTTTGAGCAGGATGAACCAATTGAGACAGGTGGCGCTTTAACCAGCGATGATCCGGACGTTACCTTTATTGGCAAAGAGGTCGCTGGAGATAATGAGCTCGGGACCTTTGTTGTAAACGAAGATGGTACTTGGACCTTCGTGGCCAATAGCCCTTATGATGAGCTTGCCGATGGCGAGCAAATTCAAGATACGACGACAGTACAAACCTCTGATGGAGGCGAACAAGTCATCACTGTAACGATAATTGGTACTGATGATGCGGCTGTTGCCACTGATGACTCAGGCAGTGTGACCGAGGACATTGATGTCGATGACATCACCAATCAATTGGTAACGTCTGGTCAGATCGTGATTACAGATGTAGACAGCGACACTCCCACCTTTTCAGCTGATGGTGAGTTTAACCTCGTAGGTTCAACAAACGATTCACAGCTAGGCATATTGAGCATCGACCCTGACGGCGTGTGGACTTACGTAGTTAACAACGATGATGTTCAGTACTTGGATGACGATGAGTTCGTAACCGAGGTTTATACCGTGACAGCAAGTGACGGTACCACGAGCGAAGTGACCATTACTATTAATGGTGCCGATGATCCATCTGATATAACCGTTGGCGAAGGTGATTCAGACACAGGTGAAGTGACTGAGGATGTGGATGTTGACGTAGAGAGCAACAACTTAATAACTTCTGGGACACTAACCATCACCGATGTCGACGATAACGATGTCGCTGCTTTTCAACCAAACGGTACGTTTAACCCAGAAGGCTCAACCAATGATACTGCGTTGGGTATGTTGACCATTACCGACGATGGTGAATGGACTTACGTCGTGGACAACGATGATGTGCAATATCTTGATGACGATGAGTTCGTTACCGAGGTTTACACAGTTACTGCGATTGACGGGACCACCAGTGAAGTAACCATCACCATAAACGGTGTCGATGATCCATCCGAGATTACCGTTGGTGAAGGTGATTCTGATATGGGTGAGGTGACGGAAGATGTCGATGTCGATCCTGATACCAACGAACTTTCAGTTTCAGGTACTTTAACGATTACTGATGTCGATACCAGCGATATGCCCGCCTTTAAACCTAATGGTGTGTTTACCCCTATTGGGTCTACTTATGCACTTGCTCTGGGCATGTTAACTATTACTCCTGAGGGGGCATGGAGTTATGTCGTTGATAACGATGCGGTTCAATACTTG
The DNA here is from genome assembly GCF_007858795.1 of Vibrio sp. T20. Taxonomy (NCBI): domain Bacteria; kingdom Pseudomonadati; phylum Pseudomonadota; class Gammaproteobacteria; order Vibrionales; family Vibrionaceae; genus Vibrio; species Vibrio sp. T20. Next base: position 28,409 of record NZ_VFEB01000196.1, on the reverse strand, counting down.
AATGATGATGACGTGGTTATTGAGCGATATGTGGTAACCGCTATTGATGGTGTAGAGCATGTTATCGAGATAACAATCAATGGTGTCAATGACGCACCTGAAGCGACCAGCTTCACGGTCGTTAATGATCAGGACGCGGTCATACCTATCCTCTTCGATTCTGAAGATGGTGGTATGCCAGATTACATCTCAGATGTAGAAGATGACCATGACGACATTCCACTTAATATTCGGATAGAAAGTTTGCCAACCAACGGCAGCCTTTTGTATACCGATGAAAATGGCGTCACGAGAGAAATCATGCAGTCTGATGTCGATAACGGTGTGTTGTTTGTTCCGAACAATATCAGTTTTGTAGCTGGGCCTGGAGAGATGTTTGAAATGGGCTTCAGTGGTGATCCTGAGGATATACCAGATCTTGTTGATGGTTTCTATAATTGGGGTGTAGAAGTTTCACCAACCGAAAGACTAATTACCCTGGACAACGGTAATACTATTACTCTCAGTATTGAGGACAACAACGATAAGCCACTTAAGCAGTATCAAGGTGAACAGCCTCATGTTGGTTTTGGTATTGGCGACACTGATGGTAGAGGTATGAACAAGCAGGAGACGTTGATATTGGATTTTACTGATAATCCATTAGATGTTGTCGATTTTGGTTTAGATGGCTTGGGCGGTTCATTTAACACTAATAGTAATGTCTATGTTGAAGTGCTCTATACCTTTGCTGATGGCACTACTCAGACTGAGCAATATCAAAAAGATCCAGGAGATACGGGGAATAGCCAAATTCTGTATGATTTTAGTTATTCTTCACCAGACAATCCGATTGTTGGGATGGAGCTGTCATCGACAGGGGGCAGTTGGGAGTTACGCTATGTTCAAGGTAACGAGGCGGTAACTGAAGACCCGCAGTTTGATTATGTCGCGGTCGACTCTAATGGTGCAGAAAGCACGGTAGAGACGGTCACCATAGATATCGAAGCTCCGCAGCAATATAACGTTATTAGTGCGGCGAGTAATGAACCCTTGTATGCCGAGTCAGGTAACGATTTGCTGATTGGAGATAGCGGAGACAACATTTTCACTTGGCTAGACTCTACGCTCGACAACGGTACTGACATTATTAAAGATTTCGAGCTTTATACAGGTGGTTCTGGGGACCTGATCAACCTCAATGATTTGGTCGAAGACCCTCAAGATGAGACTCAAATGGCAGAGCTACTTGATGCGATAGAGGTCTCTGTCGACGGAGAAGATATTGCGTTGTCCATTCCAATCAATGGAGGGGATGATGTTCAAACTATCGTTGTTGAGGGAATTGCGACTGAACTGGCTGGTTCGGTTGACCTAGGTAATGACTTAGCTGTGCTAGGAGAACTGATAAAAAATGATGCTGCTTAATTAGATAAAGTGAAAGGCTCTAACGCTTAACGTAAGAAAAGCCCTCGATTTCGGGGGCTTTTTTGTGTCGAGTACCAGCCAAAGAAAAGGTATTGGAACAACACACAAAAAAAAGCCCAAACCAACGTGGTTTGGGCGGATACAAGTATAGGAGTTAATAAGGAAAATGCAGTAATTAAGAAAGCAGGGAGAAAAACAAGTTTGACGGCCTGTTAAACTTCTAAATACTCTGTTTTCTACATAATTTATGACCCTCCTTTTCAATTTCAGTTCCCAGAAAATTCATTAATTTTCCCTTTTTTTGTAAACACACGTCGATTCAATCGGTTAGTGCCGATTTTCATTAACTGGTACGACCAATTTGTGAAAATGTGATGTTGCTTGCTTGTTAAATAAATGTACTAAGCGTATATTTCAAACAGTTGTTTAATACGAGTGATTGAAATGGCACCAAGAAGTACAACCAAAGACAAAATCTTAGATGTGGCTGAAGGCTTATTTGCTGAGCACGGTTTTAATGACACCTCTTTACGCACTATTACGGGTAAAGCCAATGTCAATCTTGCTTCAGTGAACTACCACTTTGGCGATAAGAAGACTCTGGTTCGTGCCGTATTAAATCGATACTTGGAAGCGTTTATGCCTGCGCTGCAAGACGCTTTAGTGAACTTAAACTTGAACGAAACGTATTCTATGAGTGATGTGTTTGAGTCTTTAAGACAGCCACTAAGAGCACTTAACGATGTAAGGCCAAATGGTACGAGCCGATTTATGTTACTCATCGGTCGAGGTTATACGGATGTGCAAGGTCACTTGCGTTGGTTCATTACAACTCGCTACAGCGAAGTACTGACTTTGTTTACCAGTTCAGTAATGAAAGCCAACCCTAACCTCACTCAAGAACAGTTATTTTGGCGATTGCACTTCACCTTAGGGACTTGTGTTTTCACCATGGCTTCCAGTCAGGCTCTCGTTGAAATCGCAGAGAATGATTACGGTAAGCGAATAGATGCCAAAGCAGTGGTCGATATTCTTATTCCATACCTGGCCGCTGGCATGTCAGCAGAAGAATAAAACAATAAAAAGCGAAACATTCACAACCAAAATAGTGAACAAAAGGATCTGAACTATGAGCTCTCTAAGACAAAAATGGGTAAGTGACCCAGCTTTTAAACTCTTTAAAAAAGTACTACCACCACTATCTAGCACCGAGAAAGAAGCGATGGAAGCGGGTAGTGTTTGGTGGGACGGAGAGCTGTTTTCTGGTAAACCAGATTTCACTAAGCTGCACCAATATCCAAAACCTCAGCTGACAGCAGAAGAGCAATCGTTCATGGATAATGAACTTGAAACTCTGCTTGCTATGCTTGACGACCACCAAATCGTAAAAGAAGACCGAGACCTTCCTGAAGAGGTATGGACCTTCTTACGTAAAGAGCGTTTCTTTTCGCTAATTATTGCGAAAGAGTACGGCGGTCGTGAATTTTCAGCACACGCGAACTCGACTATCGTAACTAAGATTGCGACTCGTAGTATCAGTACTGCGGTTTCAGTCATGGTTCCAAACTCTCTTGGTCCAGGTGAGCTGCTGTCTCACTACGGTACTCAAGACCAAAAAGACTACTGGCTACCACGTCTTGCTGACGGTACCGATATCCCATGTTTTGCATTAACAGGCCCTGAAGCCGGTTCTGATGCGGGTGGTATCCCTGATGTCGGCACTGTGTGTATGGGAATGCACGAAGGTAAAGAGACGTTAGGTATTAAGCTTAACTGGAACAAACGCTACATTACACTAGCACCAGTAGCGACTGTACTTGGTCTGGCTTTCAAACTGCACGATCCTGAGAAACTACTTGGTGACAAGGAAGACATTGGTATCACTTGTGCATTAATCCCAGCTGATCATGAAGGTGTTGTGATTGGTGAGCGTCATGACCCACTTGGTCTTGCATTCATGAATGGTCCAACACGTGGTCACGATGTATTTATTCCTATGGAATGGCTAATCGGTGGCGCAGATTACGCAGGTAAAGGCTGGCGTATGCTGGTGGAATGTCTGTCTGCGGGGCGTGGTATTTCACTACCGGCGCTAGGTACAGCAATGGGCCACCTAACTGCGAGAACAACTGGCGCATACGCTTATGTTCGTAAGCAGTTCGGTATGTCGATTGGTAAATTTGAAGGTGTTGCTGAGAGCCTAGGCCGTATTGGTGGCTTAACGTATCTACTAGAAGCAACTCGTACGCTGACAACCACTTCACTTGATATGAAAGAGAAGCCGGGTATCGTAACGGCTATCGCGAAATATCACATGACAGAAATGGCGCGTACGATTCTGAATGATTCGATGGATATCCACTCGGGTCGCGCAATTCAAGATGGCCCGATGAACTACTTGGCAGCGCCGTACCTAGGTATTCCGGTTGCTATCACAGTAGAAGGTGCGAATATCCTGACTCGCAACCTGATGATCTTCGGTCAAGGTGCGACACGTTGTCACCCATACGTGTTAAGCGAAATGGAAGCGGCAGCAAACCCAGATGAGAAGCAAGGTGCGAAGGACTTCGATAACTTGTTGTTCAAGCATATTGGTCACGCGACTAAGAACACGTTTGGTGCGTTCGGTGCGGCATTAACAGGCTCTAAGTTCATTAAAGCAGATATGAGCGGCCCAACGAAGCCTTACTACCAAGACCTGACTCGCTTGAGCCGTGCGCTTGCTGTAAGTGCGGATTTCGCAATGCTTACACTAGGCGGCGAACTTAAACGCAAAGAGCTTATCTCTGCACGTCTAGGTGATGGTCTAAGTTACTTATACATGGCGTCTGCAGCGCTTAAGAAGTATGAAGACGAAGGTCGTCAACAAGCTGACCTAGACTACGTACATTACGCGGTTCAACACTGTTTCCATAACGCGGCGAAATCTCTACAAGAAGCGTACAGAAACTTCCCGAACAAGATGGTTGGTAAAGTACTTAAAGGTCTCGTTTTCCCTGTAGGTAACCACTTTGAAAAACCAAGTGATAACCTAACGGTACAACTGGCTGAAAGCTTGATGACTCCGGGTGCACACCGTGAGCGTCTGACTCATCTTTGCTACATCGGTAAAGAAGAAGAGGATAGCGTTGGCCTGATGGAGAACGCGTTCAATGCGATGTACAGCATTAAGCCTCTTGAGCGTAAGATCTTCAAAGCGGTGAAAGAGGGCAAAGTTGCTCGTAAAGGTTTGTTAGAAGATAAACTTGCTCAAGCACTTGCTGCTGATGTACTAACGCAAGAAGAAGTTGACCAGATTGTGGCTGCCGATAAGCTGCGTTACGCTGCGATTCAAGTCGACCACTTCAGTCATGACTTTAGTGAAACTTTGACGCGAAAAGAGTTAAAACCTAAGCTAAATAGCGTTGCTTAGATAACGGAATGATAAAAGGCACCTAATCAGGTGCCTTTTTTGTTTTTGTCGTAGAAGTCGCAATAGACGCGTTAACAAATGGTGACTTAGTCAGCAAATATTCACTGAGTGCTCCAACCACTTGCATTTTCACCACATTTTTACAGAAATTAGATGCCATTTGCGTACGAAACTTTTATCCTTAACCTGATTTTTTAAGGAAGTTGAATATGATCATCAAACCTCGAATTCGCGGATTCATCTGTACTACAACACATCCAGTCGGTTGTGAAGCTAATGTAAAAGAACAAATTGCTTACACAAAAGCTCAAGGTCCAATCGCAAACGCACCTAAACGTGTACTAGTTGTTGGCTCTTCAAGTGGCTACGGCTTGTCTTCACGTATTGCGGCTGCATTTGGTGGCGGCGCTTCAACTATCGGTGTTTTCTTCGAGAAAGCCGGTACTGAGAAAAAGCCGGGCACAGCTGGTTTCTACAACTCAGCAGCGTTCGACAAGCTAGCTAAAGAAGAAGGCCTGTATTCAAAAAGCCTGAACGGCGATGCTTTCTCTAACGAAGCGAAACAGAAAACAATTGATCTGATCAAAGAAGATCTAGGTCAAATCGATATGGTTGTGTACTCACTGGCGTCTCCAGTGCGTAAAATGCCAGAGACTGGCGAAGTGATTCGTTCAGCTCTAAAACCTATCGGCGAAACGTACACATCAACTGCGGTTGATACAAACAAAGACATGATCATCGAAGCAAGCGTTGAGCCTGCATCAGAAGAAGAGATCAAAGACACTGTTACTGTAATGGGCGGTGAAGATTGGGAACTTTGGATCAATGCTCTATCTGAAGCGGGTGTTCTAGCGGACGGTTGTAAGACTGTTGCTTACAGCTACATCGGTACTGAACTAACGTGGCCAATCTACTGGGATGGCGCGCTAGGTAAAGCTAAGATGGATCTAGACCGTGCAGCGTCAGCGCTTAACGAGAAACTAGGCCAAACTGGCGGCACTGCAAACGTTGCTGTTCTTAAGTCTGTTGTGACTCAAGCAAGTTCTGCGATTCCTGTTATGCCTCTTTACATCGCGATGGTATTCAAGAAGATGCGTGAAGAAGGTATTCACGAAGGTTGTATGGAACAGATCTTCCGTATGTTCAGCCAACGTCTATACAAAGAAGACGGCAGCGCTCCAGAAGTGGATGAAGTAAATCGTCTACGCCTAGATGACTTAGAACTTCGCGAAGACATTCAAGATCACTGTCGTAACCTATGGCCTCAAATCACAACTGAGAACCTGAAAGAACTGACTGACTACGTAGAATACAAAGAAGAGTTCTTGAAGCTATTCGGTTTCGGTGTTGAAGGTGTTGATTACGAAGCTGAGGTTAACCCAGCTGTTGAGTTTGATGTAGCTGACATCTAATTCAAGTTATCGAATCTAAACGAAATAGGCGCTCATTGAGTGCCTATTTTTTTGTCTGTTATCTGAGTAAAGAAATTAGGAGCAGATACGGGATACGAGTAGAGAGATGCGAAGAGATTGAGAGCAGATACGAGTGACGAGATTCGAGATACGAAGAGAGTTAAGAGCAAGAGCGGGGAAGAAGGCTTGAATTGCTTAAAACAGGCCATAAAAAATGCACTAACCCAAAGATGAATTAGTGCATTTAAAATATCTAATCTAAAGCGCTATAACGCTGAATAAACTAGCTAATGATGATGATAAAAGTACCAGCTAAGGTCATTAATATATTGGCTATCGCATAGGTACCTGCATAACCCAGAGCCGGAATGGTTGAGCGAGCATGGTCGTTTACGATGTCCATTGCTGGAGCACAGGTTCGTGCACCGATGATCGCACCAAACAGCAGCGCGCGGTTCATTTTCAGCACGTAAGCGCCAACTAAGTAAGCGAAGAATACCGGTAGCACACTCACCACCAGAGCAATACCAATGACCTGTGGGCCAACTTGGGTTAAGTGCTCAAATATCTTACCACCGGCGCTTAAGCCGATACCGACCATAAAGAACATCAAACCGAGGTCTTTGACCATATTCAACGCACCCTGAGGTACATAACCGAAAGTAGGGTGGTTCGCTCGTAGGAAACCAAGCATGATGCCTGAAAGAAGAAGGCCTACTGCGTTACCTAGTCCAAACGAAACCTGACCGAATGTCATGGTGATCAAACCAAACAAAATACCCAGAATGAAGAAGCTACAGAAGGCCATCAAATCTGCCATTTGACTGTGGATTGAGATGAAACCAATTTTCTCTGCTAGGCCGTGGACACGACTCTTTTCGCCACTCACTTGCAGTACATCACCTTTAGAAAGCACGATGTTTAAGTCCATCGGCATTTCAATCTGAGCACGTACTACGCGGTTAAGGAAACAGCCGTATTCAGACAGGTTTAAGTCAGATAAGCGTTTACCTGCGATGCTGTCACTTTTGACGACAATCTCTTCTTCCACGATACGTAGATCGAGTAGGTTACGGTCGAAAACCTCTTTACCGTTACGGAAGCTTGGGTCTAGACGAGCGTGGCTGTCTGGGAAGCCAACCAATGCGATTTCATCGCCTTCTTGTAGAATTGCATCACCATCTGGGTGGGCAAGAATACCATTACGTCGAATACGTTCGATGTAACAGCCTGTTTGGCGATAGATGCCCAGTTCACGCAGGTTCTTACCATCAGTCCAAGAGATAAGCTCTGGGCCCACACGATAAGCACGAATAATAGGCAGATAAACCTTACGTTGGCCAGAAGCACCCAAACCACGTTCTTGAGCTATCTGCTCGGCCGAGTCGTGTAGGTTTACTTTCTGAAGTTTTGGAATCAGGCGAGCAAACATGATCATGCTGATTAAGCCAACCAAGTAAGCCATCGCGTAACCCACCGATAGGTTCTCGATAATCAGGCTCAAGTCCATGTTTCTTGGCACTTCAGCAAGCCCAGAATTAAGAGCGTCTTGTGCACCTACCAAGATTGGCGTTGCTGTAAGCGCACCTGCCATCATGCCGGCAGATAAGCCGAAGCCAAGGCCAAGGTAATGACTGCTGAAATAGGTGAGGGCAATAGCTGTAGAAAGTACCACAAGGCTCAGAATGAGGTAGTGCTTACCGTCTCTAAAGAAAATACCGAAGAAGTTCGGCCCAGCCTCAATGCCAACACAGTAGATAAACAGCATGAAACCAATGGTTAGCGCATCTGCGTTAAAGGAAAAGCCAAGATGTCCCATAACGAGGGAAGTAATCAGAACACCGATTGAATTGCCGAGTTGGAGACTACCGAAACGAATTTTACCAATGGCTAATCCAATCGATAAAACAACAAAGATGAGGAGAATGGGGTTTTGTTCTAACAGAAAAACAACGTCGATATTCACAGTGGTCGCTCAATAATTGGCGTGAAACACAGGGTAAGTTTGAGAGGTGAATTGTATCTAAATATAAATAAATTATAAGCGATATTTTGCTATTTTACTTGATTTTGACCTTATTCCTATTCCGTACGAAAACTGGTCATAAAAAAAGCCCGCTACAGTGAGCGGGCTTCTTATAAGTCGTACAATCTAACGCTAAAATTGGTCAGCTGTTTAAGGCTATAACCTTAGATCTCTTAAGAGAAATCTTCGCTTAGTCGAAAAGACCTAGGTTTTCTTTTGCGTATGCTTCAAATTCTGTGCAGCCGCCGATGTGGTCTTGATCGATGAAGATTTGTGGAACTGTGTCTACTGGCTTACCCACTGTTTTCTCTAGGTCAGCTTTGCTGATACCTTCAGCGTGAATGTCAACGTAACGGTAGTTGAAGTCATCACGTTTAGCTTTAAGAGTTTCAGCATGCTCTTTTGCACGAACACAGAATGGGCAAGCAGGGCGACCAAAAATAACTACAAACATTTAATTTCTCCTAAATACGGGATGAGGCTCGTTAACTCATTTATGTTAACTATTCTTTTATGAATGCCACTCAAAATTTCTTAAAACCAACTATGCCTCAATGCCATGGGGAAATAAAGATGGAATTGCCTCTTAATACAATAGGTTTTGCCTATCAGAGCAAATAATGGTCACAAAAAGGATCCATGCTGATTTCTGATGGGTATCTAGATTGATTACCCTTAATTTAAGAGTGTGAATTACCCCTAAGAATACGACTTTAATTCATCTTTAATGCGACAAGTTGCACCTCGTCAAAAAAAGCTCATACAGAACGAGGCATCTTAATACTGATGCACGATATAAAGGCTAAATTCCAACAACCAAGAGTTCGCAGTTTTGTTCGGTCATAGGCGCAGGAGGCACCATGTTTCAATTTATGACATCTACAAAGATCATCTTTGGTGATGGAGCACTTTCCGCTTCATTGTCTCTCTTTAATCAATATGGCTACAGCGTGCTATTGGTTACTGGTAATACATTGGAGCGCACCTCAATTGTTACTGACTATCTAGATGCACAGAGCATGCGTTATCAGCACATTGCCGTATCGGGCGAACCCAATATCAAAATGGTCGAGGAGGCTGCCACGTCTGCACGTCGATTTAAGCCAGATATGGTGGTCGCAATGGGCGGCGGCAGTGCCATCGATATGGGGAAAGCGCTAGCTGCTGTTTTACCTAACCAAGGCAACTTATACGATTATGTTGAAGTTGTCGGACGTAATGTTCCTCTTAAAACTAAACCGCTTCCATTCATCGCTATTCCTACCACGGCCAGTACCGGCGCCGAGGTAACTAAAAATGCGGTGCTTAAATCAGGCCAAGACCAAGTTAAGATCAGCCTTAGAAGTCCAGATATGTTGGCTGACGTTGCGATTGTCGACCCAACCCTAACTCATGGAACTAATCTGTATTTATCTGGGCGAGGTGCGATGGATGCCTTTACTCATCTAATGGAAGCCTACGTGTGTGGCGAACCGAACCCACTGACCGATATGATCTGCGAAGAAGGATTACGTAAGCTGAGTAGTTCGGTAATTCAGGCGTGTATTTATAATGAACCTCAAGCGCGTTCTGATCTCGCTTTTGCTTCAATGCTTGGTGGAATGGCAATCACTAATGCAAAGCTTGGTGCTGCACACGGATTAGCTTCTGCATTAGGCGGTAAGATTTCTGCGCCTCACAGTGTGATTACCGCGCGTTTAGCGCCATTTGTGATGTTAGAGAACATAGCGGTAGCGAAAGAGCACCAAAGAAGCGATATCCTAGTGCGTTATCAACGAATCGCTCAGATAGTCACGGGGAACGTCAAGGCGAAAGAAGAAGAGGCAATTTCTTGGTTATCTGAAGTGTTAGATACACTTAAGTTACCCAACTTGTTGGGATTTGGTGTTTGTGAAGCCCAGTTTGATGAGGTATCTGCAGATGCGTTGAAGTCAGTTGCGATAAAAGGAAACCCTCTACCGTTGAATCAAGAGAGGCTAGTTCATATTTTAGAGCAGGTTTGTCAAGAGTGCAGTTGCGGCAGTGATTACCGTGAGATAGCGCTACTGAATCAGGATGAACTTATCAACCAGCCTCAAACTGCGGAATCGAGTTTTACCATTATCAACTCTTATGCCTCTGAGAACAGTGTGGTTGAGAAGGGAAATAGTTGGACTATCTAGCTGTATTCAATCGTATCAAAAGACAAATAAAAACGGAGCGCTAGGCTCCGTTTTCTAATTCAATTTTTCCTGGTCATGTCTTAACAGACTAGAACTGAGAGTATTTTTCGTAACGTGAATCACGAAGCGACTCTTTCACTCGTTTTAGGTTCTCTCTGAAACCAGAACCGCGACGCAGTGTAAAGCCAGTCGCTAACACATCAATAACCGTCATTTGAACAACACGGCTTGCCATTGGCATATAAACGTCAGTGTCTTCCGGTACATCCAATGAGATAGAAAGCGAGCTTGCTTTATCTAATGGAGAGTCCTTCGCTGTGATAGCAATAACGGTTGCGCCGTTTTCACGAGCTAGGTTCGCAATCTCAACTTGGCTCTTAGTGCGACCAGTGTGAGAGATAAGAACGATAACGTCGTTATCACTGCAGTTAATGCAGCTCATTCGTTGCATCACGATGTCTTCGAAACAAGTGATTGGGATATTAAAACGAATAAACTTGTTTTGAGCGTCTTTTGCTACGGCAGAAGAGGCACCCAGTCCGAAGAACGAGATGCGTTTTGCTTGAGTCAGCAAGTCGACCGCACGGTTTACTTGCATCGCATCTAGACTGTTTTTAGCAACGTCTAGACATGCCATAGTCGATTCGAAAATCTTATGCGTATAAGCATCTGGACCATCGTCTTCTTCAACGTTACGGTTCACGTAAGGTGTACCGTTCGCCAAGCTTTGAGCTAGGTGAAGTTTGAAGTCAGGGAAGCCCTTAGTGTCTAAACGACGACAGAAGCGGTTAACTGTAGGCTCACTTACGTCAGCCATCTTAGCTAAGGTAGCAATGCTAGAATGGATTGCAGTTTGAGGGGAAGCCATGATTACTTCGGCTACCTTACGCTCAGACTTGCTGAAATTTTCCAGGTTTTTTTGTATTTTTTCTAATGTATTCATAGTGTTCACAAGGGTATAGAGAACAACTTGCCAGTTAATATCTTTTACCAGGGGGTATGGCTGAAACAAATATCAATAATCACAAAACCAAACTTAATTCAGTATCGTAAATACTGCTGCTTCAAATAGATATCAAGCTAACTAGCACCATAGAGTCAGTATAAACCCAACATACTATTTACTAATACAAAAACACGGCATGAATGCTTAAGAATATGACAAACCTCAACAAAATTTTAGAAAAGTACAGAATTGGAAGAGGGTTTGAGCAAAAAGAATGCAAATTGAGTATGAACTGACAGCTTAGTTACATCAAAAAGAAAGAAATTTTCAATTTGATGCAACTAAAATTGAATGGCTATGCGTTGATTTGCGTAACCAACTTGGTGATTTTACCCATCAAGTTAGGCGCTAGTTTAGAGATTTCGCGTTGTTCTTCAAGCACTGAAGAAAGTATCTCATTGCCCGTTAGTGGGTTAGCTAACACGACGCGGAAAACAATGATTGGCTGGTGTGCCCATGTTTCAGGATTTAAGCGAGTACGTGACACAAAAGATTTGCCGGTTTCACGCTGCTTCTTCTGAATAAACTTAGTAAGTTCGTTAAGCAACTCGTTCAGCTGCATGCGTTGTTCAGGCTCCGCTTTAAGTAGCGCAGCTTTAACTGATTCAGGTACATAACGATAAGTCAGCAGGCAAAGCTCTGGCTCTGATACTAACTCAAAATCGCTTTGCTGTTTAATCAGATCGGCAAAGTAACGCGCTTTGTTGATGCTTTGGTCGATCAACAGCTCATAACCTGGGCGGCTAATGATGTGCATAGCTGCGTAAACCAACATCGCCATGCCTGAACGTGAGCCTTCTAATGTATGACTACCTAAGTCTTTAGAACCTTTACGTAGGATGTATTGAGCATGATGCTCAATCGCTGTCATCGCATCTGGCTTCTTAAATAGAACCATTCCTGCACCCATAGGGATGTAAAGCTGTTTGTGCGCATCGATGGTGACAGAGTCAGCCAATTCGATACCATCAAGCAGATGACGATGATTGTTAGACATCAAGGTTGCACCGCCCCAAGCAGCATCCACATGGAAGTGACAATCTGATTCGGCACACACCTCAGCAATGTCTCTTAGCGGGTCGATATTACCGGTTTCGGTTGTACCAGCTACACCAATGACGGCGAAAGGTTTGATCTTGTTCTGTTTGAGCTGCTCAATCTTGAGTCGGAGATCATCCGTACAAATACGGTTGTCGTTATCCGTTTTAACAGACACTAGACCTTCTTGACCAATACCAAGGACATCCGCGGCTTTTTTCAGAGAGTAGTGACCACGTTCAGAGACTAAGATGGCTAGGCCTTCGTAGTCGTAGTGCTTCATGGCTTTAAACAAGCCTTCTTTTTCCACACCTTTGAACGAACCTTGCGCTTTTAGTGCGTTGTTACGTGCAACCCAAAGCGCAGTAATGTTCGCGATGGTACCACCAGAACAAAACGCACCTAAAGAGTGGTTTGCACTGTGCATCCAACGTGAATAAAATTGGTCACTATCTTGATAAATCAGGCGATGTAACATACCCAGAACTTGACGTTCTAGGGGAGTGAAAGCTTTTGAAGTCTCGATTTTTACTAGATTCTGATTCAACGCAATCATGATTTTAGAAAGCGGCATCAGGAAGTACGGCAAAGCAGACGTCATGTGGCCAATGAAACTTGGCGAAGACGTGTGAACCGAATGAGACACAAGAGAATCGAGGAGATGCTCAGTATGTTCAGAAACAAACTCAGGCTGCTCTGGGATATGAGCATTTGAAAAATCTTTCTCAATTTCACGCAGTGGCTTTTCTTCAGCCACAATGTGTTCACGTAAGAATTGATTCAGGTTTCGTGAAAGTTTGTCTTCAATTTGAGTGAGTGTTGAATCTGGGCCTTCCGGTACCGTGAAGATACGTAGAAGACTGTCGAAGCTAACATCTGCTGTTTTTTGTTCCGTAACCATAGCAAGCGAGTTATTTTTCTAATATTGACGCGAGCGGGACAATCTAAACGAAAACGGGAACAATGTCCCGTCTTAATTATGAAATCCAACTTCTCAAAAAAGCATATTAAATGAGTGGTTATTTACACTTAATCGCTTCAAGTTTAGCAATCGACTGGTTGTAGCGTTGAAGCGCTGTGTCGATTTGCTTAGGGTGGCTAAGCAGTTCTGCAAACGCTGAGCGTAGCTCGTAGTTTTGAGCATGAGGCTTTGATTGGCGGTCGTCGAACGTGGTTTTTGCTACTTTGCCTAGTTCGTCATCGCGCTGTGAAAGCGTCTTAATGTCGTGTTGCTCCAGCTGTAGCCAACCTTCAACAGGTTGCTCTGTAGCCACTTTGCTTGAGTCGTTGACTAAGTAGTAGTGAACGGCAGCACGATTTAGCTCAAAGTGGTGCTTACGACCTTCTAGGAACCACTCACTTACTTCTGTTAGCTCTGGATATTGCTCAGAAGTTAATGCAGCAAGGTCAGTATACCAACCTAAAGAAGCGTCGATGTACGCATCATATTTTTTTGCTTGGCACTGGTTTGTCTCAGACATTGAATCTGCTGCAAAAGAGAAAGTAGAAGTTGTAGCTAGCAGTAATGCGACGCAAAGGCGTTTCATAGTGGTTCCTTTTGTAAGTTTATTCTTTTTATAACTTTGTCGTTACAGGGTACCGTGATCGTTATTTGTTGAGCAATGACACTTAGTGCCTTTTTATTTCGGTAACTGTATCGGTGTCTTGGGCATTGGTATTCGAGTTGCATTCTAATCTAAAACAAACGCTATTCCTGCGATCTAGTTAGCAAGAGATACAAAGAACAACATCAATATCGGAACAAGCAAGCTTAGGATAAAGCCACTGACGATAGCGATAGGCACACATCGGACGCCACCTGTTGTTTGAATGACCGGTAGGGTGAAGTCCATCGCCGTAGCACCAGCATAACCAATGGAAGTGCATGGATAGCTGCGAATCAGTACTGGAATCAGTACCAAGGCAACCAACTCTCTTAATAGCTCAAGCATGAAAGATGCGCCGCCATAGACTGGGCCAAAGGCGTCACCCATCAAGATACCTGCCAGAGAGTACCAGCCAAATCCAGAAGACATAGCTAGGGCTTTGAAAAGAGGAATATCAAGAATATAAGCCGCGATCACACCGCCTAACATTGAGGTAGTGATAATCGTGATTGCGATGAACATGCCATGTTTGTTGAGCAGGATCTGACGAAGTGTCAGCCCGCTATTACGCAGTTGAATGCCGATAAAGAAGAGAAGAACAAACAGAATCCATTCGCTTGCGGTATCAACCCAATCAAGGCTAATAGGCATTACTAAACCAGCGATAAGGCCTGAGCCCACCACAAGGATCAGCTTGGCAGACTCCATTGCCATAGAAGATAGGGGCAGTTTCTTGTTACTGCTGTCAGTCTTGAGTGGCAGTAACTTATCAATAGCGGGCAGAGCCATCAGGTTACAAACGCTTAAGCAGACAAAGAAAGTGGCGGTATAAAGAAGGATTGTCTGCAGGTTACTGCCCAGATTATCAAGAGCGGCTAAGCTTAACCCCATTAATGCGAGAATCACGTAGATCAACCGCGATGTTGAGCGGTTGATGAATTCGAGCGTTTGAGTGTTTGAAATAGAAAAAAGATACCCCACGACGAGTGGCGCAAATATAAAGATCATCCCTGTAAACATGCTTTCCTCGTTGCATTTATTTCATATTACATTTACTTGTAATTTAACAGTGACTTAGAAGCCGCTAGTATTGATCACGTCGCTTAGCTTTGCATTAAAATCACGTTTGCTCAAGTTGCTTAATTTATAAAGCACCTCTGCACCCGTCACGTTAAGTTCAACTTCGTGATCATCGATGTTCTCGTCCTTGTTTCTGAACATCAGCAGGTGGTTAGCGATTCGAGCGATATCCAAGTAAGACACTTCACGCTGTTCATGGCTATTGATGGTATTGCTACACACATCAATAAAGTCGCTGTCGAAACCCCAACGGTTAAGTACCAATTTACTGGTCGCAGAGCACTGGCCTTGGAATATTTGTAGGGCGATATTGTGGTCTAGGTAATTGCCGTTCTCAAGGTAAAGGTGGTATTCGCTAACCAAGCAGAACAAGCCAATGTCAGCGAGTAATCCAACAAGCAGTGACTTCTCATGTTCAAGGTAGCGGTATTCAATAGGGGAGAGCTCTTTGAAGCCGTTGGTAACTAATACCATGGTTGCGCCTAGCTCTTTTGACACAGAAGCACTCTGAACCAATAACTCATTACACTCTTTACTTAGGTTGACTGAATGCTTGAGTTGTTCAATAGCCTGAGCCGTAACGATGTCACGCACTCTTAATATACCAAGGCGTGATACGGCCGTCATAATATCGACACAAGTAATGTTGCGCCTGTTGAAAACAACGGAGTTAGCTACGCGAATGACGATAGCTGTGAGGCCTGGATCTTCGAGTAAGCACTCGGCAATTTCGGCAATTCCGGTTGAGTCTAGGGTACAAAGCTTTTGAATTTTCAGTACAACGTTAGGGATAGGAGGAAGTGTTATTTTTCCCGCTGAGATAGAATGGCCAACAAGTTGGGCAAACTCTGATTCTAGACCCTTTAGGAGAAGAGCCTTATTTTGTGGTAGCCAGAAAAACGATAAATGATTCATATAAAAAGTAAAAACATGTATGTTCTTCCATTTTACAAGCCAGGATGCTGGGAGGCAATACTCATCCGACGACATAACCTTTAATAATTTGAAGCGGTGTATCAGTGAGTGTCAAAATTCAAGCATGGTTTGATAGTTTAGTGTGATGTGAATCATGAAAAACCAGAATGCTCAATTGATTGATGTGAACTAAGTCCAGACTTATTTTTCTTTTCGAAGTATGATTTATTTCAAGGTGAAAAACGAAATCATAATATTCACCTAAACAATAAATAGATAAAAATTTTTCGCATAAAAAGCTGCTTGTCTGGTGATCAACCTAATCGGGGTAATTTGATTAAGGATCAACGGATATGACCGAGACAGCATTTATTAATTACGTGAATCAATTTGGTGAGCATCAAAAACGTTCTATGTTTGGAGGTATTGGCCTCTTTCAAAATGACGCTATGTTCGCTTTATTGAGTGAAGGTTGTTTATTCATTAGAGGTGGAAAGTCATTAGATAAGAAACTGACCGATCTTGATTGTGAAAAGTATCGTCATGTAAAAAAACAGACAACAGCAACTGTAAACTACTACGATATTACGGATCTGTTTACCTGTGAACATCCTGAATTGGATTGTATTATTCGTACTTCAATCGATAATTCAATTCAGCAGCGTAGCTTCAAGAAGTCATCAGCTAGCCGTAGATTAAGAGATCTACCAAACATGCAGCTTACATTAGAGCGCATGGTTAAAAAGGCGGGAGTAGATGATGTTTCAATGTTTATGCAGTTGGGCGCGCCTGAAGTGTTTAATAAGGTTCGCGAAGCGTACGGAAACGATGTTGACCTAAAACTACTTTGGAAATTTGCGGGTGCAATTGATGGTATTCACTGGAAACTATTACAAGAGCCACGCAAGCAGCAATTACTAAAGAGCTGCCACTAAAGAAGTTTGCCTTATATGTTTAAGATTACTGTTAATAAATAAAAACCGAGGAATGTCCTCGGTTTTTTTGTTTTTGTCTTAGCTAGTTTGAGAGGCTAAGTGCTCATTAAGAGCTAGCTGGGCTTTAAGTATTAGTACTTGAAGCGAGCAGTGAACATAAGTTGGTCACCGTAGAAGTCGTTAATACGAGCTTCAGCGCCTAGAGAGAATAGCTCTGTAGAGTGGAAACGCGCGTAAACAGAACCTGTCCAATCATCGTTGTCATCGATAGAAACGTAACCACCTTTACCACCAACTTCTAGTTGTGGACCAAGCCATTGACGAACACCAATGTTGATTTCCATACCGATATCAGTAGAGCTTGAGTTCTCAGGCTGAACGATACGAGCTAGCATTTCACCTGTTAGGTCTGCCCAGTTGTTTAACGGAGCGTGGAAACCAAGACCTACAGCAGAGTCGTAATCACCTTCAAATTCAGAGTCGATACGAGCTATAGCGTGAGCGTTCGGGTGAATTGACTTACTGAACGCGCCACCAAATGTTACTGGGCTAGCACCGATACGTGCTTCAAAGTAATCATAGTTAAAGTTGCTCATGACTTGTGGTTGTTCATCAACAGCTAGTGCTTGACCAGAAGCCAATAGCATAGCGGTAGTAAGTAGAATTTTGCGCATAACGACCGTAAACCTATATATAGTTAGTGTTAATTCCTTTGGTTTGAGACAAATCGGCAAACCATAAACATTGAGACAGTTTAATCTAACTCACGGAAAAGTAATCCTTTAAAATGTAAATCCTTACTCATTTAGTTAAAAAATAAGCAAATTAAGGATCAGTCTGCAACGGAGATCTCATGTTTTAGGGCGAATAAGGAAAATAGACGAGCAAATTATCCAAAATTTATATGTATTTGGACGGTTCTTATATCGGATGCTGCTTTTCTCAGTGTCTATTAACTATTCAGTGCTATTCACCAAAGCTGGTGCGTTTATCCGCCATTGAAGTCAGTATGCGCTCGGTATCTAAGATGGAAGTCCAGTTAAGCAATTGCTTGTCGTTGGCAATGACATAGTCAGTCAATTGTTGAGTAATCGTGTCTCTCAGTTGGTCACCTTGCCAAGGTTTTGAAATATAGAAATCAAGTGCAGCGTTGTTAATGGCCGTGACGGTATCTTCCAGCCCAGCTTGCCCGGTGAGCAGCAGTTTACGTGTTGGCTTAGTCGCGTCGTGTTGGTTGAGTTCGATCAGAAAATCGATGCCTGTCTTTTCTGGCATGATGTGGTCACACAAGATCAAAGCGAGCTTAATACCATCTTGTCCCATTTCTTTAATGACTTGTTTAGCTTCGTCAACCGATTCTGCACCTTCCACGATAAAGTCCTCTTCAAATACAGCTAAGTCTTGAAGGACACTGTTGAGGACCTCAGGTTCATCATCGACACATAAAATTAAGTACTTATTCATGAGGTGCTCCTTCTTGTTTGAATGGAAGCCACACTTGCATGTGAGTATGGCTACCTACCTCAGACTCAACCAAAATAAACCCTTGATGAGCCGAAACGATTTGTTGTGAAATGGATAACCCAATCCCTAAACCAAAGTTGCCTTCTTTTTTGGTCGTGAAATTTGGGTTGAAAATGGTGTTGATGTCTTCTTTGGCAATCCCGTGGCCAGTATCGGATATTTGCACCACAAGAAACGTGTCGTCGCCTTTTGTCTGTTGAGAGGTAGTAATGGACACTTTTCCTCGTTCGGAAAGGGCGTCAAGTGCATTGGAGATGAGGTTCGTCCACACTTGTTGCAGCGAGAGCGACTGGCACAATAAAGGCGGTAAGTCAGTGTCGTAATGCTTTTCCAGTTGGTGATGTTTGAGCCTGTTTTCAAAGATCACTAAGGTATCTTCAAGCCCTTCGTGGATATCTGTGTAGTGGCGAACTTCTTCATCTTCCCGGGCATAGCTTTTTAGGCTTTTGACCATGTCGGCAATACGCTTGCTGCACACTTGAATTGAGCGGATAGAGTTTCCAACATAGTGGTAATGCTCTAAGTCATTAAGCAGTTCTTTGCCTGCGACAGGGGACTCTTTCAAGGTGTCTAGTACCGAAGAATCTTGACTTAGGTTTAGTCTCACTGCCTTTTTTGCTAAAGCTCGGTCATCAATAGTCGATGTAAGATGTTTTACGAGCTGTCTTTCTTGAGCCGTCGACAGTGGCTTAGCTAACTTTGAATGTGCAAGTACGTCAGTCCCTTTATTGGACTCTGGGACGGATAGGTTTGCCAATATCTGGTCGAGATGTTCTGACAGAGTTTCGATGCTTCTCAATATTGCTGCAATCGGGTTATTCAGCTCATGTGCGACTCCCGCGACAAGCTGACCTAGCATTGCCATTTTTTCCTTCTCTATCAGTTGTTGATGAGCAGACTCGAGTGATTCCAACGTTTGCTGCAGTTTGATCTTATTGGTGATACTTCTTTGTAGGCGCCGGTTAAAGTGACGAAGCAATAGATTAGTAAATAGCGGCAGCAAGGTATTGTTGGAATGCATCACCTGAGCAAAGCTATCTTTATCCAGCTTGATAACGCGTGTTTGCGTTAGGGTTATCGCGGTAGAAAAGGAGGGCTCACCGGTCACGAATGACATCCCGCCGACAATGTTCCCCTTGGAGTGACGTACCACTTCTCGCTGTTGCCCCAACTCATCTTTCTTGTAGAGCGCAGCTTCCCCCTCAATGATTAGCCATAAAAAGCGATTGTCTTCACCTTCAACAGTGAGTAGATGTTCAGGGGAGTAGTTACGGACAGCCTTGTTTTTGTCATCTTTCGAAAATACATCTTGTAAGGCGCTAACGACACGTTCTGCAAGTGCATTATCAGAAAGCTGGTGGTAGTCGTGAATAAAACCCGATTGAAAAGAGTGAATCTTTTTCTCGATGTGGGCTCTGAGTAAGCGCTGTTGATCCAATGCGCCGCTGTAAGACAACAGGTTTTCGGAGTCGTATTGGATAACGAAAGACGTTAGCTCTTTTTGCGCTGATTTGAACAGAACCTGATCTTGAACTGGTTTGGTTAGACAGTGGTTGAGTCGGCCTTCATTCACTGCGGTCAGAATGGATTGAATGTCTGACGAGGCGCTGACTAATATCGTTCTTGCGGTATTACTATGGGGCAGTTGTTCCAGTTCAATAAGAAATTGCACGCCATTAAATTCAGAATGATGATGGGTGATCACCAAGGCAACGGTTTGGTGGTGATCATGGATATCTTCTAATGCTTGGTGCGCGTCTTCTATGTTCTCGGCAGTATAAATATCGAATACAGAAGCTAATGGAGCCAGCTCCGAACGTATTCTTTCAATGCTAACCGGATTATTGTCCAAGCAGATAACAGCGTATTGATTCACAGTTCAACCTTAGTAGTAGCGACGCTTCTAGCCTAGCAAGAACTGCTCAGCAAGGATGAGAGCTAGCCTTTAATTTACTGAGGCAATTGAAGTATCGAGCAATAGACTGATTTAACTCAATGTTTCTTGTTTGCTACTGATGGGTTAGACTAAAAAAAACAGACTAGTGTAGAAAGAGAACTCATGGAACAGTTAAGAAAAATTGGTGCAATTGGCGGAGCAATCTCATTAGCACTTTGCTGGCCGCTAGCGGTTGGACAAATTGGACAAAATGCGATTACCGATGGCGTTGCAAAGCTTAACAATTCAAGCATTCAAGCTGAGATCGTAGAATACGATAGAGGTTACTTGTCTTCCAACGTAACCACTCGTTTAACTGTGACGGATGAAAACCTGAAAGAGCAACTTGCGATCGATGGCCTGCCGAGTGAGTTTGTCATCAATAGTGCGGTTAGCCACGGTTTGGTGAGCCTAAATGCACTGTCGACGTTTGAGAATACTGATATTCTGCCTCTAACTCTGACAACTAGCACTGAGCTAAACGGCAACACTGATTTTAACTTCGAGTTAAGCCAGTTCAATCATCAAGGCTCTGATGAGAATGGTACTTCGGTATCGATCACTAAATCGAATCTTTCTGGCCATGCTACTGTTTTAGGGCAGGTTGATTACGAGCTTTCTATTCCTTCAGTTCAAATTGATTTCGAAACCGGTGAAGAGGTAACGCTGTCTAATTTGAAAGGTGTTGGTTCAGGCCAACAAGCGAAAGGCTACTGGTTAGGAACCCAGAATTTCACTATCGATAGCTTCTTGGTTTCAGATTCTGCAATGCAGCCATTCATGACCATTGAAAACTCTAAGTACGATTTTGAATCGCACCTAGATGAAGCGACTAAGCGCCTGCGCAGCAATCTTAAACTGGATATCGCAAATATCGAGACCAGTGAAGGTCAGTTGAACAACTTAAACGTTGATTTTGAAATATCGAAATTAGATAGCGAATCATTCGAGAAAATCTTTGAGATTTACCAATCTAATCCAGTGCTGACGCAAGAAGACATCGCAGAGATCATTCCATTTATCGATATCCTGTTTGCTAAAGGCTTTGACCTTTCAATGAACAACATGTCGCTAGAACTAGGCAAGGGTCAATTCGAATCTAAGTGGTTGGTGAGCGTACCGGAAGGGACAGAAAATATCAGCAGCAACCCTTCGATGATCATGCCTGCATTAACGGGCAACGTTCACTCTAGCTTCTCAAATGAGCTTGTTGAAGAATACCCATTCATCCGTGAAGGTATCGATGAATTGCTTGTGATGGAAATGATCAAGCAAACAGAAAGTGGTTATGAAATCAGTGCTGACTTAGAAAATGGAAACCTAGTGTTCGAAAATGGACAAGAAATTCCGTTAATCGCTCTACTTATGCCAGTTTTTGTTCAATAAACTGAGCTAGCTTTGATACTGATAGGGTGATTTAGCAGGTTAAGCTTAAACATTTTATACGGTACAAAACAAAAGAGGTCTTAAGACCTCTTTTGTTGTTTTTATGTTGGGTAAAACATGGTATTACTTGCATAGTTATTATTTAGCAGGAGCAATCATCCCCATGGAACTTACATTAGATAACGTATTCAACTTCAGTGCAGGTCCAGCCGCACTGCCTAAACCTGTAATGAAACAAGCGCAAGCAGACTTTATTGATTGGAATGGTTTAGGGACTTCCGTGATGGAAATTAGCCATCGCAGCAAGGAATTTATTCAAGTTGCTGACGAGTCCGAACAGGACTTACGTGATCTTCTGAACATCCCAGACAATTACAAAGTTCTTTTCTGTCAGGGGGGCGCTCGTGCTCAATTCGCTGCTGTTCCTCTAAACCTTTTAGGTGATGCGACGAAAGCGACTTACATCGATGCAGGTTACTGGGCGGAAAGTGCGGTAACTGAAGCAAGCAAGTACTGTGAGATCGATGTATTCAACGCGAAGACGTCAATTGATGGAAAAGCAGCGGTTGTTCCCGCTAAAGATTGGAAAATCGATCCAGAAGCGGCGTACGTACATTTCTGTCCAAACGAAACCATCGATGGTATTGAAATCAGCGAGCTTCCTCAAACTGATAAGCCAATCGTGGCGGACATGTCATCTAACATTCTGTCTCGTAAGATCGATGTGTCTCAGTACGGTGTTATCTACGCGGGCGCGCAAAAGAATATCGGTCCGGCTGGTATCTGCATCGCTATCGTACGTGATGATTTGCTAGATCTTGCAAATGACGTGTTGCCGAGTATTCTGAACTACAAAGTACTTGCTGAAAAAGACTCAATGTTCAACACACCACCAACGTACGCTTGGTACCTATCAGGCCTTGTGTTCAAGTGGCTGAAAGCTCAAGGTGGTGTTGAAACGATGGAATTGGTGAATAAAGAGAAAGCAGCGTTGCTTTACAATGCTATCGATAGCTCAGTTTTCTACAAAAACGATGTTCACACTGCAAACCGTTCAAGAATGAACGTACCGTTCCAACTTGCGAAACCTGAACTAGATGGCAAGTTCTTAGAATTGGCTGACGCTGCGGGTCTGAAATCACTAAAAGGCCATAGAGCTGTAGGTGGCATGAGAGCTTCGCTTTACAATGCGATGTCTCTAGAAGGTGTGCAAGCGCTTGTAAGCTTCATGAAAGATTTCGAAGAGAAGTACGCTTAATCTGGTCACACGAGATTAAACCATTCAAAGAGGAGCTATTAGCTCCTCTTTTTCTTTTTTAGCCCTTCAACCACTTCCCAGTAACACTAACTATTTTTTGCTGTTTAAACGAAATTGCTGCGGCGTGACGTTAAAATATGCTCTAAACGTCTTGATGTACGATGAGTCGTTTTGATAACCAACCAGGTCAGCAATTCGTTGAATCGAGAGTTCTTCATCAAGCAAAGATAATGAATAAATCAGTCGAATTTGTTGTCGCCACAGCTGAAATGACGTGTTGAATTCTTTTGAGAATAATCGCGATAATGTTCGTTCCGATGCTCCGACTTTTTCTCCCCATTCTTTGAGTGACAAGTCTAAATTTGGCTCATCAGTGAGGGCTTCAAATATCAACTTCAAACGCCTGTCTTGTGGCAATAACAGCTGAAATGTTTGCACGTTGTCTTTCATTATTTGGTCGTGCAATACGGACAGTAGGCGAGACACTTCTTCATCGCTCACCAAGCCCTCACACTGTCTTCGAATTTCTTGTAATAGCTCATTTAGAAAGGGAGTAAGTGTGATGGTTCGAACTTCGGGCTCATACTCCTTTCCAAAGGCTGGGTTAAGGTAAATACCAACAAACGTGGTATGGCTCAATGCGATAGACTCATGTGAAATACCGGCAGGTACAAATAAAGCCGATGTGTGCGGCACAAGGTGTTGATAGTGTTCTGTTTGAGTCTGTAGCAAACCTTTGAGTGGAAAGATCACTTGATGCCATGTGTGCTGGTGCATCGCATCGATGTAACCTTTCGGCATGTCGATAGTCTTAACGAGCGCGGGCGAATTTGGATTAGCGACCATCATCCTATTGGAGGTGACAACTCCGGTACGAGAATCAATTTGGCGGGTTAGCATGGTTAAGTGTCCTTATATCCCTACCTAGACGGGCGACCCTAGGCTATCATGCTCGGCAAAGAGAATGAAGTTGAGTAGCAGTGTCGTTTTATTTCACGCAGTTCAGCAAGTATGTTTTCAGTAAGAAGGAAGGGATATGAAGAAGTTAGGCGTAGTAAATAGTGTATTGGTAGGAAAAATTGTCGCCTTCGCACACGGAGCAAAAAGTGCTATTGATAAGCAAGTTTTATCAGAGCGCCAATACGCGACAGAGCTTGGTTTTACCAACGATGAACAAGGTGATCCGCGTTTCCATGGCGGCATTCAAAAAGCCCTTCATATCTACCCAAGCGAGCACTATTCAGTTTGGCAGAAAGAGTTAGGTGACAAAGGTATCTTTCAATTTTCAGGTGCATTTGGTGAGAACCTAAGCTCAAGTGGCATCACGGAACAATCTATTTGTTTGAAAGATAAGGTTCGTATCGGATCAACATTATTGGAAGTCTCACAAGGGCGTATGCCTTGCTGGAAACTCAATGTGCGATTCGAGCAGAACGATATGGCGAGAAGACTGCAAGACACGCTTCGAACAGGCTGGTATTTCCGTGTATTGGAAGAGGGCGATATTGGCGCAGGTGACGAGATTATTCTGTGTGAAAGGCCATACCCAGATTGGTCGCTCGCTCGTATCATGGGGGCTGTTTTCACAGGTAGTTTAGATAAAGAAGAGCTAAGTCAGATGGCTGAACTGCCATTGGTTGAATCATGGGGAGCGCTTGTTGCACGTCGCCTTGAAACAGGAAAAGTCGAAGACTGGGAAATGCGCTTGGTTGGGCCTACTGCGGTATAAAGCCAGTAGTGAAATTAAGAAAGCCCGCTAATTGCACATAGCGGGTTTTTTAATAGTGACAAATTTTCACTTTCAGTGTGGCTATAACCAGAAACTCTTCAAAGGCATCTCAGCATCAAAGTGATGAGCAATCTGCGCTTGGAGTAGCTCAGCAGTCGCAATCGCGTCAGTTAATGCATGATGCGGTGTGTAGTCGGGTAGGTGGTATCGACGACGACTTTGGCCAAGTCTTACTGAGGCTGGTTTCTTACCTTTGAGCTTGTTCCACAGGCCACCGGCTAGCTTGTTCTGGATTTGAGATTCAATCTCGAGCGTGTCGAGGACTGGAAATTCGATCCCTTCACCTAATCTCACTTTCAATGCATTATCCAAGAAGTCCCGTTCGATACGGCGATAATGAACCACTGGGATATGTCCCCCCATCGCTTCTAATATCTCATCCAACACTTCGCTAAGATCTGGCGCATCAATGATGTCGTTGTGAGTGATGCCATGAATTACCACAGAATCTTCTTCCAACTTCTGCTTTGGCCGCAGTGTCCAGTGCCTGGCTTGTCGCAAGTAAATACGATTGAGCGTAAACGGGACAAGGCCAATGGTGATGATGCCATCTTTGTTTGGATTTAAGCCTGTTGTCTCAAAGTCGACCGCTAAGAACATCACTTCTGAAATTGGCGTATCAGGCGCGGGAAGAGGCTGGCTATAAAAGTGCTTTAAGCGCTCATCTCTCGCTCTTTCTAGCTTCTGAGCAAACTTAAATGGCCAATCGACCGCAGGTGATCTGAATAGTTTGTTCATAGGCCCTACTTAAACTTATTGCTGGCTTGATAACGGAACTTAAGGAAGTTTTGCGCATTACTTAATATTTGGAATGCATCCTTAAGGTTACGTCGCTCGAAGTCAGACAGGTTCTCTGGTTCGATGTTGTTATCAGGCTCGACATTATTATCAACATCGTGTGCTTGGTGGCGAATACGAACCAGAGAGATAAACTCCATCGCATCTTTCAAATCTTGAGCTCGACCTTTTGGCAGAATACCTGCGTCGATAATGTCATCTAAACGTTCGAATGAGTTCTTAGAACGAGAGCCCACTGCCAATGAATGAACACGAATCAAATCTGCTAATGGCGCAGTACCACGGCGCTTAAGGTTGATGGAGTTGTTATGACGGCCATCTTTCTCCATCACGAAGTCTTTAAAGAAACCAAGTGGCGGCGTACGGTTGAGTGCGTTACGTGCAAGACAGGCTAAGAAGCGGTTGTTTTTACGTGCGCGTCGAACGATAAAGCTGTTTAATTGCTCAGCCCACTTCAGGCGGCCATAAACGCCATCCAGGTCGAAGAAGATTGAAGCATTCAACAGTGCTTTCGGGTTCGGGTCATCAATCCAATCGGCAAAGCACTCTTCCCATTCTCTACGAGTCATACGCCATGTTGGGTTAGTCGCCATGATGTCACCTGTACAGTACACATAGCCACATTGGTCTAAGCCGTCACAAATGAATTTTGAGAGCTCTTCAAAGTACTTGCCGTGCTTTTTCTCATCGTAGGTATCATCAAGAATAATTGCGTTATCTTGGTCAGTAACGAGCAACTGCTCATCACGCCCCATCGAGCCGAGTGCGAGGAAACAATAAGGAATAGGAGCCTTGCCCAACTTCTCTTCACCCAGTTCGATAATACGTTGCTTAAAGCTACGACCAATTACCGACATTGCAGTACCCACCATGTGGGCGTTGGCATCTTCGTTAACCAAGCGCACAAAGCTGTCTTTTACTTGTTCAGAAAGCACCTTCAGGTCTTCAATACTCTGTTGCTGGAAGATACTGCTCACAAGCAATAGTGAGTTTTGAGACTCGTAACGGACAATATCAGTCGCTTCGATAATACCGATAGGCTTCTTATCTTTAAGCACCGGCAAGTGATGCACGTTGTAGCGAAGCATGGTCATCATGGCTTCGTATACGTAGGCATTGTGGTCGAGTGAGATAACCTCTGGCGTCATCACACTGGATACCTCGTCCGATGGGTCTAGACCTTCGGCGAGTACACGCGTACATAAATCTCGGTCAGTGATGATGCCGATCACTGGTGTTGAGTCATCTTCATCATCTTCAACGATATCTGGGTCGATGATAAGCAAAGAGGACACATTATCTTGTGCCATCATGGTTGCAGCTTGCTGAATAGTGCGCGTTTTTTCGATCATTGGCGCTTCGCTGGTCAGCAGCGTTTTTACTTTGGATGTCGTTAGGTCGTTCGCGTCGTTACTGTCTGAGTTGGCTTGGCGTAGTCGCGCGTTATCTTCTACTTCTACGAAATCGGCAAAGGAGTCGTAGTTGTCGTAGAGCTCTTGGAAGATAGGCTCAGGAATGCAGTAGAGCAGGGTGTCTTCGGTCGCTTTAACTGGGAAACGCACCTTGTTGTTGGTCAGTAGGCCCATTTGACCGAATAAGTGGCCTTCATCAAGGCGGTTATAGAGTTCGCCTTTACGACGGTAGACTTCGACTTCGCCACTTCGAACGATGTATAAGTCATGAATTTGATCACCAAAGTGAATGATCGGGGTATCTTGGCGGTAATAAGAAATTTCCACGCTACTGGTCACTTTCGCCAACATCTCCTCAGGGAGTTCTGTGAAAGGGGGGTATTGCGCCAGAAAGTTTTGAATCTCTAATAACTCAGCATCCATAATGATCATCCATTGGTTTGTATGATTTCATGGTACAACATTTGATAATATTTTGCCGTCACAAATCAATCTGTGAGCCAAAACCTTTTTAAAGTCTTATGGATAGACTAACCTTTCAATTAATGGAGTGACAGTTTAAGGATGATAGGAATGTCGAAGTGGAAGCTTAGTTTTGTATCTGCGGTTTTTATGTTTTCTCCAAGTTTGTGGGCGGACACTAACGCAGTGGATATTTTGGATTACGACCATATTTATGCCACGGCGCATTCGGGCAGTTTAAATGAAGATGCAGGCAGTAATAACAATGCCTCGTCGTATGGATTAGGCGTCAGTTACGCGATGACGGATGATTGGTTGTTGCTGGGAGACTACAGCGCACGCTTTATTCACCCTGATGACACCACAACTCGAATTGATACGCTGATGCCAGGTGTTGGTTACCGTTACAGCATTAAGAAAGATTTAGATATAGTGGCTTACTACCTGCTTGGTATCACGAAA
This sequence comes from Vibrio sp. T20, assembly GCF_007858795.1. Classification (NCBI taxonomy): domain Bacteria; kingdom Pseudomonadati; phylum Pseudomonadota; class Gammaproteobacteria; order Vibrionales; family Vibrionaceae; genus Vibrio; species Vibrio sp. T20. The sequence goes on along the minus strand of NZ_VFEB01000196.1, from coordinate 382 downwards.
GGTAAGGTTGAAGATAATGACACTAACCGAACTGAATCTTCAGACACTGAGTTCATCCAAGGGGTAAAAGCCGAACTTAACTATGGTTTTGCAAAACGTTGGGTAGCTAACGGGAGTGTGCAATTGAATCGAAGTGATCTGTTTGATGAAGAGATTTATCACTTAGGTTTACGCTATCTGGTGACCAATAAGTTTGCGATTGGTGGCTCATACCAACATCGAGATGGAGAAGGCAAGATTCGTAGCGAACGAACCAATGAGCTGGGAGTGGAGTTTTTCTTAGAATATTAGTTAGTGATATTGAGACTAAGTACGTCAACAGTTGATACATCAATGTTCAGACACAAAAAAGCCAGCTTAATTGAAGTGACCCCGTAAAGTT
>NZ_VFEB01000062.1:0-2705 GCF_007858795.1 Vibrio sp. T20 | reverse complement strand
TTTTAATGATGCAGGTGAAGAGTCTGGAAAGTCTCGCAATAAAGGGTGATAGCCCCGTAATCGACATCTCATCATCAGTGAAAACGAGTAGGGCGGGACACGTGATATCCTGTCTGAATATGGGGGGACCATCCTCCAAGGCTAAATACTACTGACTGACCGATAGTGAACCAGTACCGTGAGGGAAAGGCGAAAAGAACCCCTGTGAGGGGAGTGAAATAGAACCTGAAACCGTGTACGTACAAGCAGTAGGAGCACCTTCGTGGTGTGACTGCGTACCTTTTGTATAATGGGTCAGCGACTTAATTTTAGTAGCAAGGTTAACCGTTTAGGGGAGCCGTAGGGAAACCGAGTCTTAACTGGGCGTACAGTTGCTAGGATTAGACCCGAAACCAGGTGATCTAGCCATGGGCAGGTTGAAGGTTGAGTAACATCAACTGGAGGACCGAACCGACTAATGTTGAAAAATTAGCGGATGACTTGTGGCTAGGGGTGAAAGGCCAATCAAACCTGGAGATAGCTGGTTCTCCCCGAAAGCTATTTAGGTAGCGCCTCGGACGAATACTACTGGGGGTAGAGCACTGTTAAGGCTAGGGGGTCATCCCGACTTACCAACCCTTTGCAAACTCCGAATACCAGTAAGTACTATCCGGGAGACACACGGCGGGTGCTAACGTCCGTCGTGGAGAGGGAAACAACCCAGACCGCCAGCTAAGGTCCCAAAGTATAGCTAAGTGGGAAACGATGTGGGAAGGCTCAGACAGCCAGGATGTTGGCTTAGAAGCAGCCATCATTTAAAGAAAGCGTAATAGCTCACTGGTCGAGTCGGCCTGCGCGGAAGATGTAACGGGGCTAAGCTATACACCGAAGCTGCGGCTACGTACCTTAGGGTGCGTGGGGTAGGGGAGCGTTCTGTAAGCCGTTGAAGGTGGTCTGTAAGGGCTGCTGGAGGTATCAGAAGTGCGAATGCTGACATGAGTAACGATAAAGGGAGTGAAAAACTCCCTCGCCGGAAGACCAAGGGTTCCTGTCCAACGTTAATCGGGGCAGGGTAAGTCGACTCCTAAGGCGAGGCCGAAAGGCGTAGTCGATGGGAAACGGGTTAATATTCCCGTACTTCTTACAATTGCGATGGGGGGACGGAGAAGGCTAGGTGGGCCTGGCGACGGTTGTCCAGGTTCAAGTACGTAGGCGGGTGGTTTAGGTAAATCCGGACCGCTACTAACGCTGAGATACGATGTCGAGCTACTACGGTAGTGAAGTCATTGATGCCATGCTTCCAGGAAAAGCCTCTAAGCTTCAGATTGTAAGGAATCGTACCCCAAACCGACACAGGTGGTCGGGTAGAGAATACCAAGGCGCTTGAGAGAACTCGGGTGAAGGAACTAGGCAAAATGGTACCGTAACTTCGGGAGAAGGTACGCTCTTATCAGTGAAGTCCCTTGCGGATGGAGCAGACGAGAGTCGCAGATACCAGGTGGCTGCAACTGTTTATTAAAAACACAGCACTGTGCAAAATCGTAAGATGACGTATACGGTGTGACGCCTGCCCGGTGCCGGAAGGTTAATTGATGGGGTTAGACTTCGGTCGAAGCTCTTGATCGAAGCCCCGGTAAACGGCGGCCGTAACTATAACGGTCCTAAGGTAGCGAAATTCCTTGTCGGGTAAGTTCCGACCTGCACGAATGGCGTAATGATGGCCACGCTGTCTCCACCCGAGACTCAGTGAAATTGAAATCGCTGTGAAGATGCAGTGTACCCGCGGCTAGACGGAAAGACCCCGTGAACCTTTACTACAGCTTGGCACTGAACATTGAACCTACATGTGTAGGATAGGTGGGAGACTTTGAAACCGCGTCGCTAGATGTGGTGGAGTCGTCCTTGAAATACCACCCTTGTAGTTTTGATGTTCTAACGTTGGTCCCTGAATCGGGATTACGGACAGTGCCTGGTGGGTAGTTTGACTGGGGCGGTCTCCTCCCAAAGAGTAACGGAGGAGCACGAAGGTGGGCTAAACACGGTTGGACATCGTGTGGTTAGTGCAATGGCATAAGCCCGCTTGACTGCGAGAATGACAATTCGAGCAGGTGCGAAAGCAGGTCATAGTGATCCGGTGGTTCTGAATGGAAGGGCCATCGCTCAACGGATAAAAGGTACTCCGGGGATAACAGGCTGATACCGCCCAAGAGTTCATATCGACGGCGGTGTTTGGCACCTCGATGTCGGCTCATCACATCCTGGGGCTGAAGTCGGTCCCAAGGGTATGGCTGTTCGCCATTTAAAGTGGTACGCGAGCTGGGTTTAGAACGTCGTGAGACAGTTCGGTCCCTATCTGCCGTGGGCGTTGGAAAATTGAAAGGGGCTGCTCCTAGTACGAGAGGACCGGAGTGGACGAACCTCTGGTGTTCGGGTTGTCATGCCAATGGCATTGCCCGGTAGCTAAGTTCGGAATCGATAACCGCTGAAAGCATCTAAGCGGGAAGCGAGCCTTGAGATGAGTTTTCCCTGGCACTATAAGTGTCCTAAAGGGTTGTCGTAGACTACGACGTTGATAGGCAGGGTGTGTAAGTGCTGCGAGGCATTGAGCTAACCTGTACTAATTGCCCGTGAGGCTTAACCATACAACACCCAAGGGGTTTTGTGGACTCAAAGACAGACCTTGAATGAGTTTGAAGAGAATAACTTTTATAGCTCTATTAAATAGA
>NZ_VFEB01000095.1:0-4967 GCF_007858795.1 Vibrio sp. T20 | reverse complement strand
TCGCCTCGAGTGCTCAGCGGGTAGAGCAGCGGATTGAAAATCCGCGTGTCGGTGGTTCGATTCCGCCTCGAGGCACCATTATTTGGTGCTTAACAAATAATGGTCTTTTTAAGACCTGATGTTGACACAAATAATTCCCCTTTAGTTCAGTTGGTAGAACGGCGGACTGTTAATCCGTATGTCGCAAGTTCAAGTCTTGCAAGGGGAGCCACATTCAAGAAAGCCAAGTCGAAAGACTTGGCTTTTTTTCGTTTGAACAAAAGCAAACTCTATTCAATATACACATTAGCCCAACATTAGCTCTTAATCAGTCCCGATAAATTAAGTTATATCCTTTCAATACTCTGACTAAAGTAGCTGATTCTAAGTTCTATAAAGCATCTCTATTTAAATGGAACCAACGCCTCCCAAAAGTTATCCCCCCTTAATTCCGTAAACCGTCATGTCAAAACAAACAGAATCCCATTTCATTACTTTTTTTTCTTCGAAAATTTAATCTCTATCATGTTTTGATATCTTTCTAATATCTGCCCTACACGACTTAGATTAAGATTCGATGAACTATACCTAATACTAATTATTGAATCGCTGCGCGGGGAAACATGAAACTAAAAACGCAAGCTTACTTATTATCGGGCATCATCTTGATCGCCCTGCTAGCACTGACGGCTACTGGTTTATGGACATTGAGAGTCGCGAGCAACATGGACAACAAAGCTCGCGTGACCGAGCTATTTAAGAGTGCATACAGCATCCTTACTGAAGTCGAAAAAATGGCGATTGATGGCACTCTAGAAGAAGAGCAAGCTAAGCAACTAGCTACTCGCCTTCTACGTAACAACATCTATAAAGATAATGAATATGTTTACGTAGCCGATGAAAACATGACGTTTGTCGCGACACCATTAGATCCTCAATTACACGGAACCAGCTTTAACGACTTTAAAGATGGCAACGGGAATAGTGTTGGTCAGCTAATCCAAAGAGTACTTGGTAATCGTACTGGCCAGATCATTGAGTACACCTGGACACAAAAACTGCCAGATGGAACGATTGAAGAAAAACTGTCTATAGCAGAGAAAACACCACATTGGGGCTGGGTTGTCGGCACAGGTATCGGGTTCAATGAAGTTAACGCTCGTTTCTGGTCTACCGCTCAATGGCAGCTGTTCCTTTGTGTCCTGATTGCTGGTCTTATTCTATCGAGCCTAATTGTATCTATTAAACGCATGCTAGCGCTTCTTGGTGGCGAACCTAAAGATGTAAGAGAAGCTGTACAAGCCGTAGCACAAGGTCGAATTCAAACCTCTTTCGAAACTCAGGCGACAGACGGCAGTATTTACCACGCCGTACAACAAATGAGTAAGTCACTGGCTGAGTTGGTATCAAACCTGGACGCTTCAATGCTAGCATTAAGGGGAGAACTGCAGCGCGTAGAAGACCGTGCTGGATCAATTGCTCAATTGACAGAGACCCAACAGCAATCAACAGAGATGATCGCGACAGCAATGACCGAGATGGCCTCTTCAGCCAATAACGTTGCTGATTCAGCTAGCGATACCGCGCGCAACACCGACGAGGCCGATAAACAGAGCCAGCATACCCAGCAACTGATTCACAACACAGTAGACAACATTCAAGGCCTAGCAGGCCAACTAGGCACAGCAAGTGAAGCTGTCGCTAACCTAGATAACGATGTAAACAACATTGCGAAAGTATTGGATGTGATTGGTGATATAGCGGAACAAACTAACCTGTTGGCACTTAACGCAGCCATTGAAGCAGCTCGAGCTGGCGAACAAGGCCGTGGATTTGCGGTTGTAGCAGATGAGGTTCGTAACCTTGCAGGTCGAACACAATCAAGCACCAAAGAAATTCAGTTAATGATTAATAACCTTCAAGACGGATCTCGCAACGCAATTCAAACTATGGAAGTTTGTGCTGCGACCAGTGAAAGCACCGTAACAGAGTCTCAAAACGCCTCTGAAGCACTACAACAGATTGTTGTCGCATTAGAGTCGATTTCATCAATGAGTCATCAAATCGCAACAGCGGCCGCTGAGCAGACTCAGGTGAGCGATGATATATCGAAGCGTATCAACATGATCGAAGAGAGCGGCAACCAACTGAGCAATGTCGTGACAGAAAGTCATAACAGTACCCAAACTCTCGCCTCCCTTTCTAATGAATTAGAAGCTTGGGTTAATAGGTTTGAAGTAAAACACTAAACTCTCTAGAAATTTTTCAAATAAAAAAGCACGTTTTCATACGTGCTTTTTTTATTTCGGCGCCCATTCAGTGTAGTTAACCGTAGTTTTACTATCTATTAGGGCATGCTAGACCTAGGTTTTTCACCCCAAATGAGCAAAAACAACCCACTAAGTATAGAAAAACATCAAACGATACTTTTTTTGCAATTTAATGTTGACCCAGAACGCGAAAACACGTTTAATACACCTCGTCGCCCGGATAGCTCAGTCGGTAGAGCAGAGGATTGAAAATCCTCGTGTCGGTGGTTCGATTCCGCCTCCGGGCACCACAATTTATTTGTTGGTGTCCTAGACAACAACAGTAAAGCACAAAGAAATATCATGTGCCGACTTAGCTCAGTAGGTAGAGCAACTGACTTGTAATCAGTAGGTCACCAGTTCGACTCCGGTAGTCGGCACCATTTCTTTAAAGCTTTAAGAATAATTCCCCTTTAGTTCAGTTGGTAGAACGGCGGACTGTTAATCCGTATGTCGCAAGTTCAAGTCTTGCAAGGGGAGCCAAGTTAATCATCAAGCATAAGCTTTTTGATTCATGATGCCGACTTAGCTCAGTAGGTAGAGCAACTGACTTGTAATCAGTAGGTCACCAGTTCGATTCCGGTAGTCGGCACCATTCTCTTGATTAGAGACTAAACAATCAATTCCCCTTTAGTTCAGTTGGTAGAACGGCGGACTGTTAATCCGTATGTCGCAAGTTCAAGTCTTGCAAGGGGAGCCAATTAAAAAAAGCCGCATCATTGATGCGGCTTTTTTGCATCTAAAGATCCTAACTTGTCAATACAACTACCTTCACATTTCAAATATCATATTCAATTCAGAAACCAACCGTTTTTATATCCATCAAAAGCTATAAACCTTCGGTACTTAACTCTCTTCAAAATCGCCCAACAATAAACGACACATTCACATAAGAGTCACTCATAGTACGTTACTACTCATTTTGTTATGGAGAAGATCAGTTGAAAAAAATCAATGCTAAGCCTGGAAATAAAAAAGCTAAATAACGAATCAAATAGGCGCTAGAAAAGCTCTGTAAGGCGCTTCAATCCAAATGATAAACAAGTCACTCTTTATCAAAACTATCCACTACAATAGCCCCCATAGAGGCTGGCATTGAAATAACAATCACTCTTTTGAACGATACAACTGGATCACTCAACAGAGGTAATTTGTCCAAGCAAGTCAGTACCAAAGCAACGACCAATGCCGTCATAACATAAGCAATCACTATTCTAAAAATAAACACCGGCAACCGTGTAACAACATCTTTTTGAAAGACATTCTCATACGTATAGAAGCCTAAGAACACCGAAGATAGTAAAAATAACAGCAATAGATTAGCGGTAGGTAAAGTCTCCCCTAACTTCCAAGCCTCTTCAGAAAAAGAAATTGGCACGGCCAAAGCAAAAGATCCCACAAAGATCTGGCTCGCATCTTCAAAGTTAAAACTCAATTTCATAGTTCGACCCATTAGGTTTAAGGCTTTATCTATTTCTTAAAATAATCACAATACTATCCGCCGATGACTTGGGGGATTTTCTATTCTTACTAAGCAAACAGTAATGACCCTTCTAATTTCATATTAGTCGCAATAACTAAAACATGGCTTGAACTAACCAGCAAGAAATCAATATGCTCAGAGCAAAGCGGTCAAACAACTAATTCATATCCAGTCAAATCGAAGAGAGGCCTGTAAACATCCTAAGATACCAACGCCTAAAACCAGAAAATCTCAAGCTGTTGGGTGATAAACATCACTGCACGAATACGAGGGATACTCTATTTCTTACATATCTGTCCAACAGCACTTTGGCACACAACCTAGCGCCTCTCACCTTCAAACTGAATCTAGACCACCTCCCCCCTTTGAAATGCTTCGAACAAGACGCTTAATATCATATAGAGTGGTTTTAGCTCAATGCATAACCAATAGGATGAAGTCGACTAATTAAGGGCTATAGCGTTCTTAGCAGAAACATCCATGATAGATTCCTAATTACACATCAGAAATCCCCTCTAGACTCACAGATAAACAGAAGTCAGGTTTCGTAGCGAAGGGCTGTTAACTAATACTTGAAGTACACAAACATCTACAAACTCAAGGCACGTAGGATGAGTTGTAAGGCTTGTATAGTTTCAGATATTGAAATGGATACACTGAACATTAACCTAACTTACAACGTCGCATAGCTCGAGTATTTGAGTACTAAGCTTAAAGCTATATGCGTTTGAAACGCATGCTCGTTTCAAATCACAACTGGTGTTAAAAAAGACAAATGAAAAGACTCTAATCGTAGAGTTAGACTTTCTAATAAATTACAGAGTAATGGGAACACGTTGACTAGGAGTCATGAGTTACGCGCAAATCTTGTGTAAAAGTCATTCAATGGAAGGGCGAAACACTATAATTTAGATGCAAAAAAGCCCCGCTATTTCTAGCGAGGCTTCTTATAAATGGCAGAGGGCCTGGGGTCGCAGGCGAGTGGGCTCGTTGGTCAAAGACAAAATTATCGACATCCAGAAACGACGAAAGCCTAGTCATAAGACTAGGCTTTCTAATAAGTGGCGGAGTGGACGGGACTCGAACCCGCGACCCCCGGCGTGACAGGCCGGTATTCTAACCAACTGAACTACCACTCCGCAGTGTCTATTCAGCTTAAAGCAATTTGAGCCTGACGATGTCCTACTCTCACATGG
>NZ_VFEB01000187.1:0-34076 GCF_007858795.1 Vibrio sp. T20 | reverse complement strand
CTGGCTCTGGCTCTGGCTCTTCAGGTTGTGATTCGTCGCTAGACTCGTCAACAAAAAAATCGTCAGATTCAAAGCTTTCATCGCCTAACAGCGCAGTAAAGTAATCATCCAGTGCTTGTTCACTCGAGAGACTTGGCTGTGCCAATGTTGATTCTTTATTCGCGCTCATTTATCGCCAACCTTTCGAGATAAATAAGCAACTGTTTATAAGCAAATACACCACGGCTACCTGATGCAAAATGAGATGCTGGCAAGCGTTTTAGACTTGCATCTCGAAACTTAGTATCTATCGGCACAGCAGATGTCCAAACTTGGTTAGGATAATCATCTTTGAGCTGCGTTAATGTTTGCAGTGAGGCTTTGGTTCGCTTGTCGTACATGGTCGGGACAATCGTCACCTTAAACGGTGTTTTGCGAGACTTCTGCATGATGGTCAAAGTGCGAATCATGCGCTCTAAGCCCTTCATCGCCAAAAATTCCGTCTGTACCGGAATCAAAATACGATCACTGGCAGCCAATGCATTCACCATCATCACACCCAGAATTGGCGGACAATCGATTAACACATAGTCGTAGTCATCTTTCAAAGCGGCCAAAGCGCGCTTCAAGATCAACCCCATGCCGCTTCGATTTCCCATTACGCGGTCTAATGTAGCCAAAGACATGTGGGCAGGAATAATATCGATACCTTCAACTTCTGTTTGTAAAAGCAAAGGTCTTACTGTCTGCGCATTAAACTCACGCAACTGAAACAGATCAAACAGGCTCGATTCCACCGTATCTGAGTCGTAACCCAGATAGGTGGTCAGTGATGCATGTGGGTCAGTATCAACCAACAGAACACGGTGCCCCTTCAAAGCAAGTAAACCTGCTAGAGTCACGGTCGTGGTCGTTTTACCAACACCACCTTTTTGGTTTGCAACACTCCAAACAATCATTTCGATTTACCTAAGCTAACCCAACTTCAACCAAGATCCTTTCCGCGATGCGGTCTAGAGGTAGGTCTTCAGTAGAAATGCCAGCTTTTGCTACAGCTTGAGGCATACCATATACAACACAACTATCTTCGTCTTGTGCCCAAATCGTCGAGCCCGCAGTTTTCAACATACGCGAACCTTCTCGACCATCTGCGCCCATACCGGTCAGTATCATAGACAACACTTTGTCGCCGTAGATCTTCGCTGCAGAGCCAAATGTGACATCCACACAAGGCTTGTAGTTCATTCGGTCGCCGCCATCGATAATTCTTAGACGTGCAGACCCTGCACGGCCATCTACCATCATCTGTTTACCACCCGGAGCAAGATACGCCACTCCGGGTTTCAACACATCACCGTCTTGCGCTTCACGAACTTCAATCTTACACAAGGTGTTCAATCGACTAGCAAAAGCAGCGGTGAATGTGGCTGGCATATGCTGAACTAACACAATGGGATGTGGGTAGTTAGCAGGGATGCGCGTCAAAATCTTCTGTAGCGCAACAGGACCGCCAGTCGATGTGCCAATGGCAGTTAATTGATACTTTTTGCCCGAGGCTCTGAACTTCGCAGCGGTTGTTGCAGCAGGTCTAGCGGCTGGAGCAGCATTAGAAACCGGTTGACGCAATGGCGTAGATGTTGAAGTCGTCGCTGTCGCTCTCGGTGCAATAGGAGCACGACGCATAAACGCACGCTTTGCAGCAATCTGAATCACACGTTGTTGAAGCAATGCAACCGCATCGTCGCGGTTACGTGCGATGTCTTCAAACTTCTTAGGTAAGAAATCTAGAGCACCTGCATCTAGCGCATCTAACGTTGCTCTCGCTCCATCATGCGTTAACGATGAAAACATCAAAATAGGCGTTGGAGACGCGGCCATGATTTCACGAACAGCTGTGATGCCGTCCATGACAGGCATTTCAATGTCCATCGTGATTACGTCAGGTCTTAGCTGTTTCGCTTTCTCAACGGCTTCTTTACCGTTTACTGCTACATCAATGACTTCTAGGCGAGCCTCTGAGTTGATGATCTCGCTAACGCGACGACGAAAAAAACTCGAATCATCAACGACTAATACTTTAATCGCCATATTTATCCTTAAATTAAATTCTTGACGCAGCTGCGTACTGCTTCAACAAGTCCGGCACATCTAGAATCAATGCAATGTGTCCGTCACTTGTAATTGTCGCGCCTGCCATTCCTGGCGTGCCTTGCAGAAGCTTATCAAGTGGCTTGATCACGACTTCTTCTTGACCGATAAGCGTATCGACAACAAAACCAACTCGTTGGCTACCCAGCTGTACGATAACAACATGGCCGTGCCCTTTACGCAGTTCAACAATACCCGCTTTAGGAGCAAGCCAGTTTTGCAAGTAGAACAACGGAATAGACTTATCGCGAACGATGATCGTTAGCTGACCATCAACCACGTTTGTGCGGCTTAAGTCTAGGTGGAAGATCTCGTTAACCGATGCCAATGGCAATGCAAATGGGTGACCCGCAACACCGACCATCAAGGTTGGTAGAATCGCTAGGGTTAGTGGAACCTTGATGGTGATCTTGGTGCCTTGTCCCATTTCTGAATCAATATCAATAGAGCCGTTCAGTGTGTTGATCGCCGTTTTCACAACGTCCATACCTACACCACGACCAGAGATATCCGAGATCTGCTCTTTGCTTGAGAAGCCAGGAGCAAAAATCAGGTTGAAACACTCTTTATTTGATAAGCGAGACGCTGCATCTTCATCCATCAGGCCACGTTTGACCGCAATAGCACGAAGCTTATCAGGGTCCATACCGCCACCGTCATCAACGATAGCCAGCTCAATATGATCACCTTCTTGAGAGGCAGACAAAATCACTTTACCCGTTTGTGATTTACCCGCAGCAACACGGTCGTTCGGCATTTCGATACCATGGTCGACAGAGTTTCTCACCAAGTGAATCAGGGGATCTGCAAGCGCTTCTACTAAGTTTTTATCAAGGTCCGTTTCTTCGCCACGCATTTCAAGAACGATGTCTTTCTTCAAGCTACGCGCAAGATCGCGGACAACTCGTGGGAAGCGACCAAATACTTTCTTGATCGGCTGCATACGAGTCTTCATTACCGCACCTTGTAGGTCTGCAGTAACAACATCTAAGTTAGAGACAGCTTTCGACATTTCTTCGTCGTTACTGTTGAGGCCTAGGCTGACAAGTCGGTTACGCACCAATACCAGTTCACCCACCATGTTCATGATGGTATCCAGTGTTGATGTATCAACGCGAACTGTCGCTTCAGCTTGCTGCTTCTTAGCCGGCGCTTTAACTTCAGCTTTTGCTGGAGCGCTCGGTTTCGGCTCGGCTTTAACGGCAACTGGTGCTGCTGGTTGCGGTTTAGGCGTTGCTTGCGGTGCAACTGCCTTAACTTCTGCAGGCTTAGTCGCTGCATCCAGTTCTTCAATCGAAGGTCCATTGCCTGATCCGTGTAACTGGTCCAGTAACTTCTCGAACTCTTCGTCAGTCATCAGATCATCGCCTTCAGACATCGCCGAAACAGGTGCTGCAGAAGGTGCTGGCGGTGGAGGAGGCGTTGAACTCGCAGCCGTCGGGCTGTTACCCGCACCATGCAGTTCATCTAGTAACTTTTCAAATTCATCGTCAGTAATATCACCGCTGTCAGCAACTGGCTGAGGTGTAACAGGTGCTGGCGGCGGTGTTGGTACAGAAGATGCTGTTGGCGAACCACCTTTACCGTGAAGTTCATCAAGCAGGCGCTCAAACTCATCTTCAGAGATATCATCCACTGAAGAGGCACTGATGCTTGAACTTTCGACAACCGGTTCAGGGGCTGCAACGATCGGCTCAGGGATAACAGGTGTTGACGCTTCTTCTGGTGTAACTTCATCAACTGATTCTGGCTTGCAGAGGCGGTGAAGTTCATCCAATAAAGCTTGGTCTGCTGGCACTAAAGGTTCCTGATCTTGCACGGCTTGAAACTGTGTATTAACAGTATCTAACGCCTGCAGCATAGTATCCATCAAACCTGATGTTACGCTGCGTTGGCCGTTTCGTAGAATGTCGAACACATTCTCGGCACCATGACAAGTATCCACCAGCTCAGTTAATGCTAGGAAACCAGCACCACCTTTTACTGTATGGAAACCACGGAAAATAGCATTTAATAGGTCTTTGTCGTCAGGATTATTCTCAAGCTCTACCAGTTGCTCTGATAGAAGTTCAAGGATCTCTCCTGCTTCAACTAAAAAGTCCTGAAGAATATCTTCGTCTAAATCGTAGCTCATACGTTACCTTTAAAATCCAAGACTGGATAACAAATCGTCGACTTCATCCTGAGATGCAACAGCGTCTTCGCGCTCTTCTGGGTTCATAATTGGACCCTCAGGCGCAATCGATGCTTTCCTCTCTGACTCTGGAGTTGGCTCTATTTGATTCGCACCGAATACCGTGAGAATCTCGACCAAACGTCCTTCTACCTCATTCACCAAGGTAATAACTTTGCTAATTATCTGCCCAGTTAAATCTTGGAAATCCTGAGCCATCAAGATTTCAGTCAATTGTCCGCGTAGTTCAGTGCTGTCGCCTTCTACTTGGACAAGCAATCCATCAATGCGGTGACATAAAGCTTTAAATTGTGCCAGCTCAATGCGGCCATGCATCAGTTCATTCCATTGAGGCCTTACTTGAAGTAAACACTCGTGTAGGTTGTCTGCAATTGGCATACAGCGATCGACAGCGTCCATCGTCTTATTTGCCGCCACTTCCGTTTTATCAATGACATACTGAAGGCGATCCCTTGCGTCAGGGATTTCGTCATTTGCGATAACGCTAATGCGCTCATCGAAATTAAATTGAGTCAAAGAATCATGGAGGTCGCGAGTCAGACTTCCTATTTCTTGAAGCATTGGATTGTCTTGAAGACTAAAATTATCTTCATAAATGCTTCTAACAAGAGAATCAGCATTCTGCTGCTCATCGTTCTCAAGCAGCTCTACTAATTTTTTTGCTTGTTCTAATGAAATCATCCTGAATTCGGCCTTACTCCGCATACTTTGTGCGCTTAGGCTATCGAGATAAACAGAGAACTTATCAGCTAATGTTTACCTAGAAATGCCTAAATTTATTGATGCTTATAAGCGATCAAAAATCTTATCAAGTTTCTCTTTCAGCGTTGCAGCAGTGAAAGGCTTCACAATGTAACCATTAACACCCGCTTGCGCTGCTTCGATGATCTGCTCACGCTTCGCTTCTGCGGTGATCATAAGCACGGGAAGGTGCTTAAGTTCTGCGTCTGCGCGAATGTGTTTAAGCAGGTCAATCCCTTGCATGCCCGGCATGTTCCAGTCAGTTACCACGAAATCAAATTCGCCTTTTTTCAGCATAGGTAACGCGGTCAAGCCATCGTCTGCTTCTTGAGTGTTGTTGAAACCTAAGTCGCGAAGTAGGTTTTTAACAATTCGGCGCATCGTTGAAAAGTCATCAACAATGAGAATTTTCATGTTTTTGTTCAAATTAGCCTCCACTGAATAGGATCAGTGTTGTTAGTCGTTCTGTGTCCAAGCACTTAACTTAGTGCGTAAACGCTGCATAGATTGGCTCAGTATTTGGCTGACACGAGATTCGCTGACACCTAACACTTCCCCAATCTCTTTTAAATTGAGTTCTTCGTCATAATAAAGCGAAAGCACAAGGCCTTCCCTTTCCGGAAGTTGTTTTATCGAATCGATCAAAGCTTGGCGGAATGACTCATCAGCAACCCCTTGAAAAGGCGTATTATCTTGAGAGTCTTCATTCGGAGATATTACATCATCTGAGACGCCTAAATCTTCGATTCCAACCAGTCTTGAACAATTAATGTCAGTTAAAGCACTGTGATACTGCTCTAAACTGAGTCCCATGTGTTTTGCCACTTCGGCATCACTCGGGTCACGGTTGAGGATACCCTCTAACTCCGCGATTGCACTGCTGATTTCTCGATTGTTTTTATGAACCGATCTCGGTACCCAGTCCCCACGGCGAATGTCATCTAACATTGCCCCGCGAATTCGAATACCGGCATACGTCTCAAAGCTTGCGCCTTTGGTACCATCATAGTTTTGTTGCGCTTCAATCAAGCCGATCATGCCAGCTTGAATTAAGTCATCAACTAATACATTAGGCGGTAATCGCCCCAACAAGTGATGAGCGATACGTTTAACCAACACAGAATACTTCTCAAAAAAAGCCTGTTGGCTATTGTGATTAGCATGTTGGTCGTAAGTAAGCGCTTTATTCACCAAATGGTTCCTCTATAAATTCAGTACGATTCAGCAGCCTTTCCACAAAGAACTCCAAGTGCCCACTTGGTGTTTTTGGTATTGGCCAGGTCAATGCTTTATTAGCCAAAGAGCTGATTGCCAATGCCGCTGGAGAGCGAGGATACGCATCGACTACGATTTTCTGTCTCTTGACTGATTGACGTACTTTATCATCTAAAGGAATACATGCTACGAGTTCGAGGCTCACATTCAAGAAGCGCTCTGTGACCAAAGTCAACTTTGCAAATAATTCTCGGCCTTCACGGTAGCTTCTGACCATATTTGCAACAACTTTGAACCGCTGAACTTGGTGTTCTCTGCTCAAGAGCTTAATCAAAGCATATGCATCCGTGATCGAGGTAGGTTCATCACATACCACGACAACCACGTCTTGCGCCGCTCTTGAGAAGCTGATTACCATGTCCGAAATACCGGCTGCGGTATCAACTAACAAGATGTCCATCTCGTCTTCAAGCGAACCGAATGCGCGAATCAAACCTGCATGCTGTGCGTGTGAAAGTTCAGTCATGCTTTGTGTGCCCGATGTCGCAGGAATAATTTTAATTCCGTGCGGCCCTTCGACAATCGCATCCTTAAGTTCACATTCGCCTGCCAACACATGCCCAAGGTTTCGTTTAGAACGAATACCCAGCATGATATCGACGTTAGCGAGGCCTAAGTCGGCATCTAGCACCATAACTTTTTTGCCTTGGCGCGCCATGCAAATAGCCATACCTAACGTCACATTAGATTTACCAACCCCTCCCTTACCACCGGTTACAGCGATAACTTTTGTGAGTGAAGGCTTGGTTAAGCGACGGAGGCCGCTAGCTTGATCATGTATCATATTTTCATTCATATTTATCCGCCGCCTAGAGCCCTTCAGAATCGCTATTCCAGTAATGAGGTTCATTCTCTGTAGATTTTTCTAATAACTCATTGGCCTTAGCAATCATGTACTTTGGCTGAGCTATAACGATATCTTCAGGAACTCGTTGACCATTTGCAATGTAAGCAACTGGTAATGCATTTTGTATTACGACACTGATGAATTCACCTAGACTTAGGGATTCATCCAGCTTAGTCATGATGCATCCCGACAACGGGATTCTTCTAAAGTGTTCAATTGTTTCTTGCAGCACTTTGCGTTGCGCGGTTGCAGGCAACACAAGGTAGCTATTGATAACGGAACCACTCTCTTGCATCAATGTGTCTAACTGCTCAGATAGGCGAACATCTCGTTGTCCCATGCCTGCAGTATCGACCAGAATTAGGCGACGATTACGTAACTGATATATTACATCGGCCAATTCACTAGAATCTTTAGCAACTCTTACAGGACAACCCATAATTCGACCATAGATCGATAACTGCTCATGTGCACCTATACGATATGTATCAGTTGTCACTAGTGCTACGTTATCTGCGCCATATTCCATGGCAGCACGTGCAGCTAGCTTTGCAACAGTCGTTGTTTTACCCACGCCAGTTGGGCCAAGTAGAGCCACAATACCGCCGCGTTTTAAAATATCTTTTTGTGTAACGGAGATTTGGTCAGCAACCAAGGCTAACAACGCCTTCCACGCACGGGCAGGTTTGGTATCTTCAGGAATGTAACACGCCATTTGATCGGCAAGCTCTGCAGATACACCCATACGTTCAAGGCGTTTGATAAGCATGGCTCTAAGCGGTTCACGACGCTCAACTTCTTGCCACATTAATCCAGATACTTGATGCTCTAACAGACGACGAATTGAGGTCATCTCCTCGCGCATCGTTTCCATTTCAGTATCTGAACCTTTGGAATGCGTATTCTCACGACCACGATCATAACGGGTAGGATCCAAACGAGGTGCTGGACGCTCTACTCTGCGGTCTTCGGCAATCAATTGGGATAAACCTGTTTCACGAGCAAATGCAGAATCTAGGTTCCCGTGAGACTGTTGGTTACCGCGAGACTGCAAATTACTTTGAGTCTGATGACTATGAGGCTTATGACCCGTGCTTGATTGGCGATTGAGCAATGCAGACAATGAATCTTCATTTTCAGCACGATGTTGTGGCTCATCATCGGCGCCATGACTGTATTGCTTTAGCATATTCGCAAAGCGCTTGGTCATTGAGCGTCCACCTTCAGCATTCGACTGTAGGCTAACCTTATCATCGTCTAATTGACGTCGCCCTGCAGGAGCTGCGGGCGCGGCCATTTGCGTATATTGGCTTTGTGCAGGCTGCTGAGGTTTATTTAGTCTCTGGCTCGCTGTCGACGGGCTGGATTCACCATCAATAGCAGCAACAATTTCCACGCCACCTGCGACCTTTTTGTTAGACATGATCACCGCTTCCGAACCAAGTTCTTCTTTAACTTGGAGCAAGGCCGTTCGCATATCTTTTGCAAAAAATCGTTTAATTTTCAATTCGATCGTCCGTTCTAATTAGGCGGCTTAATTACCAACAGCTTGTACTATACGTATCTGCTTTTCGTCCGGTATTTCTTGGTAAGACAAGACTCTCAAGCTTGGAATCGTGTTTTTCACGAACTTAGCCAGAGTCGAACGTAACACACCAGAGGTCAGTAGCACCGCGGGCTCACCTTTCAGCTCTTGCTCTTGTGTCGCGTGACTGAGGGATGTCTGTAAACGTTCGGCTAAACCAGGTTCAATACCAGCAGATTCTCCGCCGGATGCCTGCATGGTTTGATGCAAGATTTGTTCCAGCTCAGGAATCAAGGTTATCACTGGCAATTCCGGTTCTATACCATTGATTTCCTGAACAATTAGCCGTTTCAATGAGATACGAACCGCCGCCGTAAGTATGTCAGGTTCTTGACTTTTACCAGAATACTCCGACAAAGTTTGGACTATGGTTCGAATATCACGAATTGGAATGGCTTCATTCAATAGGTTCTGTAGCACTTTTACGACTACACCCAACTGCAATTGATCCGGTACAAAACCTTCCACCAGCTTAGGTGTTGAGCGGCTGAGCATCTCAAGCAAGTTCTGAACTTCTTCGTGACCAATAAGCTGCGATGCGTTATTGGTTAGCAGTTGGCTAAGGTGTGTCGCCAGTACAGTAGAAGAATCGACAACGGTATAACCTAGAGCTTGTGCATGTTCACGCTGCTCTTCACGTATCCATACAGCTTCAAGGCCAAAGGCAGGGTCAATCGTCGGCTCACCATCGATCATACCGTAGACTTGACCTGGGTTAATCGCGAGTTCCATGTCTGGTTTTATCTCAGCCTCACCTACCGCGACACCCATCAAGGTGATTCGGTAGCTGTTTGGTGTCAGTTCTAGATTATCGCGAATGTGCACCGCAGGGATCAAGAAACCAAAATCTTGAGACAGCTTCTTACGCACACCTTTAACGCGTTCAAGCAGTTCGCCTCCTTGGTCTCTATCCACCAAAGGAATCAAACGGTAACCTACTTCTAAGCCAATAATATCAACAGGTTGAACATCATCCCAAGAAAGCTCTTTCTGAGAGCCTACTTCTCCATTCGCTTCAACGGTCGCCGGAAGGTTAGGTTCTTCCGCCTTCTTCTTGTTCTTTTTATCGATGTAATACGCCCCTGCACCCGCAACAGCTGCAAGGCTCAAGAACGAGAAATGTGGCATACCTGGAACAATACCCATGATGCCAAGGATTGCAGCGGTGATCATCAAGGCTTTTGGATTGTCGAACATCTGGAAGACGAGCTGCTGCCCCATGTCTTCATCAGTGTTTTGGCGCGTTACCATCATCGCGGCTGCAATAGACAGTAATAGAGATGGAATTTGTGCAACCAGACCATCACCGATAGTCAGTAGTGTGTAGATTTCAATTGCTTCACCAAAACCAAGGTCAAACTGAGCCATACCAATGCTCAAGCCACCAATGATATTGATGAATAAGATTAAGATACCAGCGATCGCATCGCCTTTAACAAACTTAGACGCACCGTCCATCGAACCGTAGAAGTCGGCTTCTTTGGTTACTTCAAAACGTCTCAGACGAGCCTGATCTTGGTCGATCAAACCTGCGTTCAAGTCGGCATCGATCGCCATCTGTTTACCCGGTAAGGCGTCCAAAGTGAAACGCGCGCTTACTTCCGAGATACGGCCTGCACCTTTGGTTACAACCATGAAGTTAATGATCATCAGAATCAAGAACACCACTAGACCTACGGCATAGTTACCACCGATAACCACGTTACCAAAGGCTTCAATCACGTTACCAGCCGCGTCGCCACCTTCATGACCATGAAGCAAGACCACACGTGTTGAAGCAACGTTCAAGGCTAATCGAAGCAGAGTCGCAATCAGAAGTACGGTCGGGAATGCAGCAAAGTCTAAAGGTCTGCGGGTATAAACCGAAACCAATAGCACAACCATAGACAATGCAATGTTAAAGGTGAAGAACATATCCAACAAGAAAGCTGGAATTGGCAACACCACCATAGCAAGCGTTGCAAGTACCATAACAGGTGCACCAACCGCAGGCATGGCACGGTTCGGGATTTTAGGTAGCTTGTCCGCAAAAGGCAGGGAGAATTTCATAAATCTAGACAGTTTCGCTATGTTGTAGCTCTCTGAACAAGTGGATTAGATCTTAGTCAGGGCTGTTTTGCTATGGGCTTATAATGTTCAGGCTTACTACAGCAAACACTGTACCAACATCTCACGTCAAATTATCGCCATCACCTCAATAAAAGGAAGATTGGCTAGATCACTATTATCAGGGTTCATCACGCAGAGCTCAAGCAATTGATCTAATGACGTAAATCAGGTGGGATCGGCATATTAGAATCTTGCAGTTTTGGTCTCTCACCACCTCGTTTTCGGTACTGCTTAAGCTGGAAAACATATGCAAGCACCTGCGCAACAGCCGTAAACAGACCGTCAGGAATTTGTTGTTCTAGTTCAGTGGTGTGATAAAGCGCCCTCGCCAATGGCGGTGCCGGAACAATATAGATATCGTTTTCGCGTGCAATTTCTCGGATCTTCATCGCCATGTGGTCGACACCTTTGGCAACTACAATCGGCGCTTTATCTTGATTCTGCTTATAACGCAGTGCCACGGAAAAGTGCTCTGGGTTGGTCACAATCACATCCGCTTGAGGGACGTCTGCCATCATACGACGCTGAGCGGCTTCCCTTTGTAGCATACGAATTCGGCCTTTTACTTCCGGCTTACCTTCGGTATCTTTGAATTCGTCTTTAACTTCTTGTTTAGTCATTTTCAGCTGATCAGCGTGTTGCCAGATCTGAAATGGGATATCAATGGCAACCACGATCAGCAAAGAGCAACTGATTAAAAGAATGAAGTTAAGCAAGATATCCAAAGCATGAAAGATATTCTGCGGATACACATCCATACTCAGCTGCATTAAATCATGCTGAGAGGCCTGAATAAGGTAAATAGCCATGCCTGATACAAGTGCCACTTTCAAAATAGATTTCAGCAGTTCAACCCAGCTTTGTAGGCCAAACATACGCTTGATACCACTGAGTGGATTGAGCTTAGACGCCTTTGGCATTGCAGCTTGCATCGAAAAGTTAATCCCGCCAACACCTGCCGCACCAATAACAGCCGCAACAAACAAAGTTATCAAGATTAAGAACAGTGGAAACAGTAAGTTCACCAGTGCGCCACCAGCGATTTCAAGGAGCTTGTTGGTGTCAAAGATCTCGTCGCGGCTCAGAGAAAACAGACGTTGCATGGCCTCGAACAAAGCCTTCGCCATCGATTCGCCAAACCACATTAATGCAATCGCACCGACTATCAGTACCGACGCTGAAGCTAGCTCTTTTGACCTTGCAACCTGCCCTTTCTCTTTGGCCTGTTGCAAGCGTTTGGGCGTGGCGTCTTCTGTGCGTTCTTGACCGTCTGACTCTGCCATTTCAGTCTCCTAGCAATCTAACCGGATTAGACGACATATCTGTTGTTCGCCTTGCATCCAGAATAGCTCATAGTGACTATACAAGCCGCCAAGGATGTACCAACAAAGTAACAGACCCACGAGTAGCGCAAATGCAAAACCCAAAGAAAAGATATTTAACTGAGGTGCAGCACGCGTCATTACACCAAAAGAAAGGTTAATCGTTAACAGTGCGATAATGCCCGACAAGGACATCGCCAATGCCGTTTTGAACATGATACCAAGCCACAACGCGAGTTCTCGAAAATCAACCGAAGTCAAAGAGCCACTGCCAATCGGCAAAGTCTTAAAGCTGAACACCACCAACTGCAGCATTTTCAAGTGACCGTCGGTTGCCAAGAAGAACATAGTGGCAAGTAGCATGAAGAGCTGACCCAATACTGGCGTGTTCTGTCCATTTGCTGGGTCGACCATAGAAGCGAAGCCCAAGCTAGATTGCATACCAAGGATTTGACCGAGCATAACAAAGGTTTGAATCATGAACTGAGTGACAAAGCCCATCGCCACACCAATCACAATTTGCTCAAAGACGGTTAGGAAACCTTGGAAAGAGAGCAGTTCAATCTCTTTTGGAACCGCGGGAATCGCGGGCATTACGGCAAAGGTGATCGCCAAGCCTAAATACAGACGAATACGAGGCGACACAAAGCGCGCCCCTGTTACCGTCATCACCATCAGCATGGCTGAGATGCGAGTGTATGGCCAAAAATAATTAGCTAACCACTCTAGTACAAGGCTCGTCGGGTATTCCATATCGATTTAATACAGAACTTGCGGCAAGCGTTCGATGAGTTCAAAAAAGAACTCCATCATCATCTGAGTCATCCAGTGTGCAAATAGCATCAACGCCAACAAAGTCACAATCAAACGCGGCAAGAAACTCAGTGTTTGTTCATTGATAGAGGTCGCAGCTTGGAAAACAGCGACGACTAAACCGATCAGCAGGCTCGGGATGATAATGGCGCAAACCATAATGAGTACCATCCAAAGGGCATCTCGGAACAACTCTACGAATATTTCAGGATTCATTATTCCCCCAGCTACAAGGCAAAACTGCCAGCGAGAGTGGAGAGTATCAAGTTCCAACCATCAACAAGAACAAACAGCATCAACTTAAACGGCAGCGATACAATCATTGGTGACAACATCATCATACCCATAGCCATTAATACCGATGCCACTACCAAGTCGATGATTAGGAACGGCAAGAACAACATAAAGCCTATCTGGAAAGCCGTTTTCAACTCTGACGTGATAAATGCAGGAATCAGAACCGCCATTGAAACATCTTCAGGGTTGGTCACTTCCGCACCAGAGATCTCAACAAAGGTTTCTAGATCTTTGATTCGAGTCTGTTTAAGCATAAAGGACTTAATCGGTTCTTGGGCAACATCGAATGCCTGTCGTGCCGATATCTGTTCATTGAGATAAGGCTGAACTGCTTGTTCGTTAACTTGGTTAATCACTGGCGACATGATGAAGAAGGTCAAGAATATCGCGATACCAATAATCACTTGGTTAGACGGTGTTTGTTGTAGACCCATTGCCTGACGCAAGATAGACATCACCACCACAATACGGGTGAACGAGGTCATCAAAATCACCATCGCCGGCAAGAAGCCAAGCATGGTCATTAGAGCCAAGATCTGTAGGTTTATCGAGTAGTCTTCACCACCATTAGCATTGGTTGTCATGGTAAAGGCAGGTATGCCACCACCATTGCCGGTTAAGCTACCCGTTGTCATGGTTTGCGATTTGGCTTGGTCTTGTTCCATCGTGCTCATGGTTACCGACTCTGAGCCAGCGGTATTCGCAGGAATGACGGTGCCATCTTCAGCCTGTGCAAATACCGACATACTGAATATGAGTGAGCAGAGGAGAGTGAGCTGAACCAACAACATTTTAACCATTCGGAAAGCTCCGTTTTGGCAAACGTAAGATGAGTTCAAAAGTCCGTTACTTGTTTGCATCTTTTTTTATTAGCTGGGAAAGCTGACTTGAAAATGTACTTTTTTCCAGCATCTCCTGAGTAAGAGGTTTATCGAGCTTAGAAATTAGCTGGATAGATTGCGTGGTAATCCCGACTAAGAACTGATCATCACCAGCTTGAACAATAGCGATGCGTTCTTTAGTACCTACAGGAATTTGCCTAACAATCGCCAAGCCTTGCTGATTCGACATTGCAGGCACTTGCATGCGCTTGAGTAGCCAAGCAATAAATAAGATGAAGGCTATAACGAAAATTAGCGACCCAAAAGTGGTCGCTAAATCGAGAGATGGCGGCGTTGCAGCAAAGGCAACAGAAGGAGAAGATAACAAAGCTCCCCCCATAATTAGCCTAGCCAATCTTGGAGACAGAAAGCTCATTAACGCAGCTTCTTAATTCGTTCTGTCTGGCTAATAACGTCAGTCAAACGAATACCAAACTTGTCGTTCACCACAACCACTTCACCATGAGCAATCAAGGTACCGTTTACCATCACATCCAGTGACTCACCAGCAATTCTATCTAGCTCAACAACCGAACCTTGGTTCAACTGAAGTAAATTACGGATACTGATCTGAGAGCGGCCAACTTCCATTGAGATAGTCACGGGGATATCCATGATGGTATCCAGTTTACGACGCTCATCTTCAGAAATCGGAGACGATGAATCGGTTAGCTCATCAAGTGGTGCCGCAAGCACGTCATCAACATCAATTGACGGTGCTGAAGGATCTTCACCAAGTGCCGCAGCCCACTCGTCTGCTAGCTTTTGATCTTCACTAGGTTCCATTACCAATTCCTATACTTTTATCTATTTTGCTATTCGTCATCGTCGCTATTTTCCAGCTCAGACATTAAGTCCTTGCCTAGAAAAGCGAGATCAGTTTTAACCACATGTGGTCTTTGAATTTTTTCAGAAATCTGTACTGCGAGCTTCTCACCGGAACGGCCCATTTTCACACGATACGTTGGCAGCTCTTCAACGAACATAGTCGCATGCTCAGGCATGTTCATTGGAATGACGTCACCGGGTCGCAGCTCCATCAAGTCACGCAGAGAAATATCTTGCTCTAGCAAGTTCACACGGAAGTTAACCGGCACATCCATAATTTCATCACGCAGCGCGGTACTCCAACGAACATCGGTTTCCATTTTGTCTGATTGAACACCGGCATCCAGCAGTTCACGAATCGGCTCTACCATGGAGTAAGGCATCACGACGTGGAAGTCACCACCACCGCCATCCACTTCAATGTGGAATGAGCTTACAACAATCACTTCTGTTGGGCTCACAATGTTCGCCATACTTGGGTTCACTTCAGAATCCAAGTATTCAAACTCAACCCCCATCACTGGAGACCAAGCTTCTTTGTAATCTTCAAAAACAATTTTCAACAGTAACTGAATAATTCGTCTTTCGGTTGGCGTGAATTCACGGCCTTCAATCTTGGCGTGGAAACGTCCATCACCACCAAAAAAGTTCTCTACGAGAATAAAAACAAGACGAGCTTCCATGGTGATAAGCGCCGTGCCTTTCAGCGGGCGGAAACGAACCATGTTTAAACTAGTGGGTACATACAATGTGTTTTGGTACTCACCAAACTTCATCATCTGCACGCCGTTGATCGACACTTCAGCTGTTTTACGTAACATATTAAACAAGCTAATCCGCATATGACGTGCGAAACGCTCGTTAATAAGTTCAAGGGTCGGCATTCGACCACGGACGATTCGATCTTGAGATGAGAAGTCGAAATTGACCGCACTATCATTGTCGGTTTCTAAGACATCTTCTACGTCTTCAACATCATCAACGCCATGTAATAGCGCATCAATTTCGTCTTGGCTTAATAAATCGGTCACAAATTACCTATTGAATTACGAAGTCAGTGAATAACACTTTTTCAATCACAGGCTGGCCAACAGCTTGAGCCAGGCTTGCTTTAATATCTTCAGTCGCCTTATTTCGCAGTTCAACTCGCCCAGTTGGAGAGCGCAATTGATCAACCGTTGCTGAAGCGAACGTTGCTAATAAAGTACTCTCTACAAGAGGAGAGTGGTAACGAGCCAAGTCTTCATTCTTGCTGCCACGCACCATCAACTGTGCTTTTATCTGAACTAGGCGGTCTTTTTTATCACCTGTCACATTGAACAAGAAGGGCTGAGGGATATTAACATACATAACAGGCTCGGCTGCGACCACAGCAGTAGTAGGCTGAGACTGAGATTCTGAGGCACTATCATCAGAGCCTAAAAAAAAGAACAGTGCGCCACCTACGCCAAGTAGTAAAACGACTACCGCTACAATGATGATGAGAAGCTTACTCTTCCCTTTAGGTGCATCTTGTTCTTCTGCCATATTTTGCTCTAACTTCCTGTTCTTTCGATTAACTGACGGTACTTTCTATTAACTGGTTCTGTCTATTAACTAAGTGTACTTAGCCTGATATTAGGCATAATAACTAATTCCATCACGCTTTGATGCGACATTCAATTCAAGATTGCTGCCACTATCAAGGTTTTCATCACCTTGACCATCATTTGTGCGGTTAGCGCCGGATTGTTGTTCACCATTGTTGTATCTATCTTGCCCCTGGCCAGAGTTCTGTTGTTGAACTGACGAATCGGCAAGCTGCATCCCTTGTTGAGCGAGCATCTCTCTCAGACGAGGTAAGGTTTGCTCAATCACATCTCTCGCCTGCTGATTGCTCACGGTAAAGTGCACGTTCGCGACGTCATTATTCATGGTCATTCGAATTTTCATCTGCCCCAATTCAGGTGGGTCGAGTCGGATGTCCAAGTTCTTAAGGTTTTTAGACATCATCATTTGGACTTTTTCAGCTACCTGCTCATTGGCTAATTCTTTGGTGAGCTGTAAAGGAGCCTGTTGAGCAGCTTGAATTTCAGCTCGCGTAGGTGCCGAACCAACCGTTGCTGTACCTTGTGCGCCGGCCGCAGCAGCGATCTGCTGAGCAAAGGCCGAATCTTTAGAATCTTCTTTAGCACCCGCTTTTCCAAGACCAGACAGTGCAGCTGCACCGGCTCCAGTTTTAAGTAATATGTCCGTTGAGCCGGCTTTGGTCGCTGCAGGTGCTGCATTCATCGCCACCCCTTGCGCAGTTAAAGCAGGGTCTAGCGCAGCTTGTTGTTGAGGTGAAGCAAGGTTAGCTTGTTGAGCCGCTGCCTGTTGGGCCGCGTGCGCATTATTGGCATGCAACATTGCTGCCTTGTCTGAGACAGCATTGGCTGCAGCTTGAGACGAGGCCTGTGATGTCGCTTGCTGAGCAGCGGTCGCGACAGCTGCTGTCGATGCTACTGCCGCTAAGGCTTTAGCTTCATTCGAATTTGCATTATCCCAATCAATCGCGGTTGGGTTATCTGAGGTGCCAGTTGCGTTCGGGGCTTGGCTTAGTAAAGCACTAGCTTGTTGTTGAACGTTGGCGAACTGTTGATTCAACACTTCTATATTAGAGGTTGCTTTAGCTAAGGCAGCTTGCTCGTCGACCGTCAACTTAGCACCACTTTGTTGTTTTTGAAGCAAACCATCCACTACAGACTGCTCTGATTCAATCTGAGCGTTCAATTGGTTCAACGCTTTGGTATGAGCATCAACCTGTTTCGCTAGCTCAAGTTCAGCTGGTGAGAGTGCTTGGCTTTGATCGGTAGTAACCGCGCTAGCCGCATTTTTTTGGTTCAGCTCTCGACTCATACTTGCTTCAATTTGTTCTGGGGTAACGCCTTTATCCATCAGCTGTCGAATTTCATCATCTGATAACTGAGACACTCCCTTACCTCCGGTAAGCACAGCGATTTCAGAATCGACCTCAAGGCTCTTCTCTTGATTTGCTGCACTAGCTTGTTGTGTCGCATTACCCGCAATTGAAATGCCTGCAACAGAAGCACCCGCGACATTACCTTGGACTTGATCTATCTGACCTTGCTGAGGCAAGCCTTTGCCGTTTGGCGCTTGATTTAGAGCTTTGTTTGCCTCATCCAACTGACCAAGCAATTTATTGCCTTCACTCATCGCTACGCTGGCTTGCGACGCCTGCGTAGAACCATCTACAACTGATAAATCCTGAGCTTGAGAAGCCTGTTCTTTAGAATCGTTAGTCGTAGCCTGCGCGTCTTTACCAGCCGCCTTATCTGCGACATTGTTATCAGAGACAGTGTTATCAGCGATGGTGCTATCAGTGCTTGAATTAGCTTTGAGCTGAGCCTCCGCTCCAGACACAGCCTCTGCAGATGTTATATCTGTGGCTTTGTCGTCCTCGACTTCTGAAACCACTTGTTTACTTTGTGCTTCGCTCACTTCGTCAGTCGCCTTTGATTTCGCTGAATCACTTTTCTTCGCTTCAGCTGACGCTTCACCTTCAGTAGCGGCCTGCTTTTCGTCAGATTTCGACGCGTTTTCAGTGTCTTTTACTGCGGCTTTACTGGCACTTTCTTCAAAGCCGAGCGCTTCTTTAAAAGACTCAAAGAAACCTTTAGCGTCGCCGGTCTCTTCTACCTTTGAAGAAGTAGAACCGGTGTCCAACAACGATGACGTTTTGTTGGTCGCTGAATTTGAGGAAAGACTAACATTCATATATACAAGCTCTATCTACTAGCTTTGCTGCGATGAATCATGCAACAAAAAGAAAGTCGGGTGCTTTTCATGCCTTTGGTGGACACGACGCGCAATTTTATATAAAACTGAGCAAGAAACATGCCTATAAGTTCTGTTCTCTCAACCTAAAGAGCAGTGGCTACCTTATTCGTGGCTTAGGATCACATCTTCTTTCGGCTGTATAACAAAGTCGAGAACTCATCCATTTGCTTTTGTTCTCTTTGGTCTTGCAGTTTTGCTTTCTCTTTCTGCTTTTTTTCCATCAACCACTCGTAGGATTTACGTTTTTTGCGTAATTCCATCCAGTAGTTTTGACAGTTGTCGACTTGATTTTTAAAGTGGTGCTCCGCTTCTCTCTGTTTAGAAAGCGTTTCATCTAATTGAGTTAAGAAGCGGTTTAAGTGACCATATTGACTCGCCGTTAACCCGGCCTTGCCACGGTCGACAAGCTGCTGGCAGTAATCAAGTCGGTACTTTTCAATCTGCGCAACCTGCTCATAGTAACCTTGCAGCTCCGAGTTCGCTTTGTTGAGCGCGAGTACAGCTTGGTTCTCTTGATCTTTGGCTTGATCGAGCAAAAATTCTAATGCGTTATCCATGACTAACCTTATTCACTCGTTAGCCACCCAATACATGCTTTAACATGTTGACACACATGTCGTATGGGACAGTTTCTTTCATCTTCTGCTGCAAGTATTCATCCAGTTTTGGCTTCAAAGTGAAGGCACTATCAATTGCAGGATCAGTTCCTGGCTTGTAAGCACCAATCGAAACCAAATCTTGGTTTTTGCGACAAATAGACAGCACTTGCCTTACCGCTTTCGACATCAGCACATGTTCTTCAGTGGTAATTTGCGGCATAACACGACTGACGGATTTCTCGACATCGATCGCAGGGTAATGACCCGCATCCGCCATCTCACGCGACAACACAACGTGTCCATCAAGGATCGCTCGCGACGCATCAGCAATGGGGTCTTGTAAGTCATCGCCTTCGGTTAACACGGTAAAGAAAGCCGTAATCGAACCTTGTTCATCATTGCCGTTACCCGCACGTTCCACCAGCGCTGGAAGCTTGGCGAATACTGATGGCGGATAGCCTTTAGTTGCTGGCGGCTCACCAACAGACAGAGCAATTTCACGCTGAGCCTGAGCAAAACGGGTCAATGAGTCCATCAACAACAAAACATCTAAACCTTGGTCGCGGAAATACTCGGCTACAGCCAACGCAGTTTGACAGCCTTTTAATCGCATCAGTGGCGATGAGTCAGCAGGAGCCGCGACCACCACCGACCGCTTACGACCATCTTCACCAAGAATCTCTTCAATAAATTCTTTAACTTCTCGTCCACGCTCACCAATTAGACCTACAACCACTACCTGCGCGGTTGTGCCTCGAGTCATCATACCAAGCGTAACCGACTTACCGACACCAGAACCAGCGAACAGACCGATACGCTGTCCTTTACCTACGGTAAGTAGGCCATTAATCGCCTTTAAACCCACATCGAGTGGTTCAGAAATCGGTTTACGAGCTAAAGGGTTGATTGGCTCAGCATTAAATGAAGCGCGCTGCTCGGTATAGATTGGACCTAGCCCGTCGAGTGGATTGCCTACGCCGTCGATCACTCGACCAAGCAGCTCCATACCTACAGGGATGCCACTTTCAGTGGTCATCGGTGTCACACGAGCGCCAGGTAAGATCCCAGTGATTTGCTCACTCGGCATCAAAAATAGGTTATCGCCTGAAAATCCGACGACTTCGGCTTCCATCTGACCAGACATAGTTTCAACTAGACACAGGCTGCCGATCGGAGCTTTACAGCCAGTAGCTTCAAGCGTTAAGCCAACAACGCGGACTAACTTACCTGATGCAATTGGTCGCGATTTTAGCCCTTCGACTTTGTATTGGCTAAGACGATTCGCTAACTCAAGCATTACTCATGACCCTGGTGACGGTTTGCACCACAGAAGTTCTGAATGACGTTTTTCACGCGATCTTCCATGCGGTAGTTAACGCTTGATTCACCCGCTTCGATTTGTACATCACCACGATTAAGTGCAGGCTCCGCAACTAGCGTCCAATTACGGCAATCCAATTCTGTTTCGCCATACGCAGAGCGAATGATCGCCACATCTTCCGGGTTAAGCTTCAAGGTAATCGCATGACCAGAAATTGGCAGGGACTCTACCGACTCTTTCACGGTATCTAATATGATTTGTGGATTGGTTTGTACTTCAACATGAACCACTTCTTTGACCATGGTCAGTACCATGTCTACCAGCTGCTTCTCAACCTGAGCATTCATCAGCTCTAATGGCTGAGCAAACTGGTTGGCAAGCCCCATAAAGATGGCAACTTGTTGCTGAATGTACTCTTGGCCAGCAGTCACGCCTTCAAGCTTACCGGCTTGATTGCCTTCTTCGTGGCCAGCGGCAAACCCTTCTTCTTTGCCTTTTTCGTAACCTTGTTTAAAACCAGCCTCTTGCCCTTGATGAAGGCCTTCTTGATAAGCACCTTGTTTGATCAGTTCGATCTGCTCTTCAGTTAGAACCAACTCTTCATCTTCAATGGCCTCTTCAACTGTCGGCATCCAACCAGGGTCGTAGTTAAACGCCGTTTCTTTGGCTTGTTTATTCACATCAGAGGTATAGTCAGGTAGCCCCCATTTCTGAGGTTGGGCAACCGTATTATCTTCTTCAGGGCGAAGGAAGCCGCGTTTTCTATCACCTGACATATCAGTACCTATCTATGAGTACGTCCAACTGCATTGTCAATTCAAGCAGTTAAACAGAGTTAATCTGTGGTTCGAAATTGGATAAAGAAAAGCCCCAACAGTGTGGGGCTTTTGAGGTTTCTGTATTAAAGGAACTCGTCGGCGCCACCAGACAGCATAATCTCACCACTGTCTGCCATCTTCCTCGCAATACCCAATATCTCTTTCTGAGCCGCTTCCACGTCAGAGACTTTCACTGGCGGCATCGCCTCAATATCGTCTCTCATCATATCGGAAGCACGTTTAGACATGTTCTTGAAGATCTTCTCACGTAGACCATCATCAGCACCTTTAAGTGCTTTCTGTAGAATGTCTTGTGGAACATCACGTAGCAGTCGCTGAACACCTTGGTCATCCACTTCAATAAGGTTTTCAAAGACAAACATAAGATCTTGAATCTGAGTTGCCATGTCTTCGTCTTGATCTCGAATTTGATCCATCAAGACACCTTCTACGTTGTTGTCCATGTAGTTCATGATCTCGGCCGCGGCTTTCAGGCCACCAATTTTGGCAGCTTGAGCACCAGCTTGACCCGCAAACTGTTTCTCCATGATCTCGTTCAACTCAGCAAGCGCCGAAGGTTGAACTTCTTCAAGGTTGGCAATACGCATCATTAGATCCAGACGAACACGCTCTGGGAATTGAGACAGAATCTCAGCCGATTGATCAGCATCGAGGTACGACAAAACAATAGTTTGAATTTGAGGGTGCTCATTGATGATGATGCTCGCCACTTGACGAGGATCCATCCACTTAAGCGAATCCAAACCTTTCGAGCCCGTACCGAGAAGGATTTGGTCAACAAGGTTATTCGCCTTGTCTTCACCCAGAGCAGCCACCAACGCGTTACGCATGAAGTCTTCGCTACCCATACCAATGTTGGTGTACTTCTGAATATCATCTAAAAAAGCACGGTGCACTGCGCCTACTTTCTCTTGAGATAGATCCGTAGCTCGTGCCATCGCACTACCCACACGCTGAACCTGCTTTGGTTCTAGGTGACGAATAATACCAGCAGCGTCTTCTTCATTTAAACTGAGTAACAAGATCGCAGCGCGCTCATCGCCTGAGATAGAGTCGATATCCACGCTAGAGACATCAAGCACTTCACCGCCTTCAGTTTGTTGTGGAACTATTTCGTTAGCCATCTACCATCCAATTCTTAACTACTTGAGCTGCTAGCTCCGGTTCATTCGCTACAAGTGCACGTACTGCTTTCAGCACATCCTCGTCTTTATGAAGGTTTGGCAAGTCAATGCTTGAACCAAATTCAAACAGCTCACCACCTTCAATATCACCACCAATTAAGCTGGTTTCGCCGTCGACACCAATTGGCATGCCATCAGGGCCGTACATTTGATCATCATTATCAGCTGCTGGGTTAAGCAGTTTCTTCATTGCAGGGCGAACAAGTACCAATACCACCACAATAATAACTAAGGCACTCGCGAACCAACGAACCCAATCATTAAAGTTTGGATGCTCCCAGATAGGCACATCTGCCACGACATCTGTCACTTGTGGTGCGAACTGCATACTTAACACGTTGAGTAAATCACCACGGCTTTCATCAAAACCGACAGTACCAATCAATACCTGACGAATCGCATTGATTTCGCTCGCAGGGATTGGAGTATGAACTACTTCGCCCGTATCTGGGTTCAATGATTGACGGTCTTTGATCGCTACCGATACAGTCTGGCGGTTAACCGTGCCACTCTGTTTACGTTCATGGCTGATGGTTGTATCTAACTCAAAGTTTCGAGTTGCTTCTTTATGAACCGAGCCTTGCCCCGTCATCGAGCCGTCTTTCATCTGAGCAACATCTTGTGGGATTGAGGCATCAGCAGGTGGCTGATTACTCAAAGCACCTGGAATGCCCGCAACAGTATTTCCGTTGTTGTAATCTTCTAAGGTGTATTCACTTCGAGTCGCAGGTGTATTCGGATCAAAACGTTTTCTGGTTTGTTCCACTGCACTAAAGTCGAGCTGAATATCAACCTGAGCGGTATAGTTACCAAACCCAAGAATAGGAATCAGAATAGAGTCAATTTTTTCACGCAATGCTTGTTCTTGGTTGCGCTCTAACTCGTGTTCTTTACGACGCGCTGCAGACATAGGGTCTTGAGAGCCTGAGCTCAACAGTCGACCATGCTGATCAGTCACCGTAATACGTGAGGTTTTCATTCCCGGAACGGCACTAGCGACCATATCCACAACAGAATCGACTTCTTGTTGCTTAAGATTGTTACCTGTTTTAAGGGTTAGGAATACGGAAGCTGAAGCTTCTTGATTGTGACGCACAAACACGCTCTGCTTTGGCAACGCCAGTAAAACCTGAGCTTTACGCACCTGTTTCATTTGTTCAATGGCTTTGGCAAGTTGTCTTTCGCGGCTTAATTTAAGGCGTTCTTGTTCTAAACGTTGTGATACACCAAAGCCCATGTCTTGCATGAGGATGTCATCACCCGCGTTTCGCTCTTGGTTCAAACCAGCTCGAACCATATTGAGCTTCAGAGAATTGTACTCACTAGCCGGTACTGAGATGGTGTTGCCTTCAAGCGTGTACTCGATCTTTTGCAGATCCAAGTAGTCAAGAACGGGAATCAACTCTTCTGTTTCGTAAGCTCCTAGTGGACGCATTTCTGGCTCTTTCACCCAGAAAAACAGCATCACGATCAGCGCTACACAGATAGAGATAGAAAGAACTAAGACGACCTGACGAAGTAAATCGAGATCACCGACAGCCATATCGAACTTCGATGAACTGCGTTCACCTAGATCGGGATTTTGCCCTTCTCCGTCTAGCTCAGAGCCTGCAATAAGTGCGTGGTCATTGCTATCGCTTACGGTTAAATCTGTTGTTTGACTATTATCTGCCACTATTTAACTACCCAACTTATACCGGCATATTCATCAGCTCTTTGTACGATTCGACCAATTTATTTCTAATTTGGATCGTCGCCTCAAAAGCCACACTAGATTTATTACGAGCAATCATCACGTCCGAAAGGGATACGCTTTGGTCGCCGCTATCAAAACGAGCTTGAAGATCACCTGAGGTCTTTTGTAATGAGTTCACATTATTGATGGCATTAGTCAGCATGTTGCCAAAATCTGCACCGACCGCTTGCCCCGTTGCTGCGGGACGCGCGCTGGCAGCTTCAACCATCATTGCCTGCATTTCGCCTTGTAAACCATCTATTCTCATCTACTACCTCAGGAGTCAAAATTATGACCATCTATTTAGCTATATTATTGACAGAGCAATTAGCGTGCCACACATTAAATTGACTAGATATCGTAATACACTAGTCAGAAAGCTGACACTACTAATCTATCCTTAGTTTGGGATATCTATTCCAGCATCACGCATTTTCGCCAACTTGTAACGTAATGTGCGTGGGCTAATACCCAGTTTTTCCGCCATATCTTTACGTCGGCCATTACATGCGATCAGGGTTTCAAGAATGATCGCATACTCTTGATCTCTAAGCTCATTACCAAGCCCTTCACTGCTAGCAACTATTTTATTAATTGGGTTTGCTTCTGCAACTGGCTTAATTTCTGGTGCCGCAACATCACTGCCTTCAACGATTTTTTGTAGGCTGCTTGCGTCTTGCCAGTCAACACCTTCAAGAAGAATGTGCTCACCAGAGATGTTCTCTTGCTCGCTCAATATTAACGCACGCTGTACCACATTGTCTAATTCGCGAACATTGCCAGGCCACGGATAGTTGACGAGTTTGCTGATTGCTTGTGCTGACATCACTGGCACTGGCATACCAAGTTTGGTGCAATGGCGCTCAACTAAGTGCTTGGCTAAAGGCTCAATATCACCTTTACGCTCGCAAAGAGGAGGCCAAGAAATTGGGAATACATTCAGGCGATAGTACAAATCTTCACGGAAATTACCTTCTGACACATACTGTTTTAGATCTCGGTTACTGGTCGCTAATACACGGACGTCTAATTTGATGCTCTTGCGACTACCCAAGCGTTCAACTTCACGCTCTTGCAAGACGCGCAGTAGTTTCGCTTGTAGGCTAAGATCCATTTCACTGATCTCATCCAACAAAATGGTACCGCCTTGAGCTTGCTCAAATTTACCTGGACAAGCTTGAATAGCACCAGTAAATGCGCCTTTATCGTAGCCAAACAGGGTTGCTTCCAACATGTTATCTGGAATCGCGGCACAGTTAATCGCAACAAATGGACCGTCTTTACGGCTCGAAGCATTGTGAATATAGCGAGACATGACCTCTTTACCAGAACCACTTGGCCCCAACACCATGACGTTAGCATCGGTTTTAGCCACCTTATCAGCCAACATCATTAGCTTGATGCTTTTCTCATCGGCAACGATGGCATCGCCATTATCTTCCGATTTTACCGGAGCATAACGGCTCACCATATTGAGCAGTACTTCAGGCGCAAATGGCTTTGCCATATAGTCTATAGCGCCCTCTTTCATTGCGGCAACGGCGTCTTCAATGTTGGCATACGCTGTCATCAACAATACTGGTAGATTTGGCCAATGCTGCTTGATATTTCTTAGCAGAGCTAAGCCGCCCATACCTGCCATCTGCACATCAGAGACAACAATATCAACGGAGTTAGATTTCAATTTTACCAGAGCATCTTCCGCACAATCCGCTTCCAGCCATTCATAGCCAGCAAGCGCGAGAGTGTCGACAAGGGCTTCGCGTAGACCTTCATCATCTTCGACGATTAACACTTTGCTTTGAGCCATAGGATTCTCCAGTGTAAATTCAGTTAAAACTTATTAGTCTTCAGAAGAAGCGCTTCTTTCCAGCGGTAGGCACATAGTAAAGCATGCGCCGTCACCCTCTTCTGATATCAATTCCAGTCGGCCTTCATGTGCTCGACAGACCATTTGTACAACGGCTAAACCTAGACCTGTACCTTGCGAACGAGTGGTAAAGAAGGGTTCCATAATTTTACCTTGAAGCTCTTTCGGTACGCCGGGGCCACTGTCTTGTACTGATATTTTAAGCTCGCCGTTTACTGGTCTAAAAAACACATCAATCTGCGATTCCTTGCCAGCAATTTGAACCGCGTTCAAAACCAGATTACTTAACGCTGATGCGATGGCGTTGGCGTTGCCAAACATTTGAGTCTGTTCGCCTTCAACTTCCTGACAATAATCAATCTGGTTGGATTTCAGTGCCGCTTCCACCATCGGGTGAAATTCTGTTATCAATTCAGCGACAGTAAATGGCTTAACCACCTTGTTGTCGCCACCTTTGGCAAACAACAGCATGTCGTTCACTTGTTTCTCTAAGTCATGCAATCTATCCATAAGCTTAGATTGAAAACGTGTCTTTGTTGCCGGTGGCAGGTTTGGCGCGGCAAGGTTGGATGCATACAACATTGCACTAGAAAGCGGTGTACGAACCTGATGGGCAAGCGAAGCTACCATTCTGCCTAATGACGACAAACGTTGAAGATCACTCACGCGAGACTGCAGAAGACGAGTTTCTGTCAGATCGGTAATCAAGATAAGTTGACCCGTAGTAGAAGCTGAAATCGCCAAACGCACTTTTCGCCCGTTCTTCAATGAAATCTCATGGCCATCGTCATCTTTTGGGTCAAAGGCACTTTGAATTACTGAAAACCACTTCTCGCCTACGAGCTCAACCCCAAGGATACGATGCGCTTCTGGGTTCGCTTCTCTCACTTCGCCATGAGTATCTAACAAGATTACCCCTGCAGGCATTACATCGAGTACTTGCTTATAGCGTTCAACCTGCTGCTCAACAGAATCTAGGTGTGATTGATTTTCTGGTTCGTTAGCTACATGCATGTCAAAAATTTGCCTCAGATACTAAAACAGCCTGAGACGTACAACACGAGTCAGGCCATTTGCTATATTTATCACATAGTTAAGCAAGCAACAACTCGACTATGGTCTATCTATTCAGTCAGCTAGAGTTACCAAATAGCTAAGAAGTGTGTGTTAGTTTTTCGTTTTCATCGAAAACTGGACACTATCGCTGCAAGTTATATTTACGCATTTTTTCAACCAGAGTGGTCCTGCGCATTCCAAGCATATCAGCAGCACGAGCAACAATACCGCCCTGTGCTTCCAAGGCTTGATTGATCATATTCACTTCCATATCTGCGAGTAGCTCTTTCAGGTTAACCCCTTCTGGCGGTAACTCTTGAGGCGCATTAGCGTTGTCGGCAAGTTCATCTTGCTGATCAAAGCTAAAATCTTCTGCGAACAAGTCGGAAAGTGCATCACGCTCTTGCTCTTCTTCAGAGACAAAGCTATTAAACTCAGGCTGGAATTCAGGAATATCACTGTATCGATATTTAGTGGGTAGATGATTCACATCAACCAAGCTATTCGGATACAGGATAACCATTCGCTCAACGAGGTTCGCTAGCTCACGAACGTTACCTGGCCAGTAGTGCTCCATCAAAGAATTGATAGCACGAGCCGTGAAGCAGATAGGCATACTGCCTTCCGCTTCCATTCGAGTCATTAGTTCTTGAAGCAACAGTGGAATATCTTCTTTACGATCTTGAAGCGCCGGCATTTCAATCGGGAATACATTCAAGCGATAATAAAGGTCTTCACGGAACGAATCATCATCGATCATATCTTCAAGGTTACGGTGGGTTGCTGCAATCACACGAACATCAGCTTGTATGGTGCTGTTACCACCTACGCGCTCAAAACATCGCTCTTGAAGCACTCGTAGCAGCTTAACTTGCATCGCCATTGGCATATCGCCAATTTCATCGAGAAACAGTGTGCCACCTTCAGCCAATTCAAAACGGCCTTTACGAGCGGTAATTGCACCAGTAAACGCTCCCTTCTCATGACCAAATAATTCACTTTCGAGCAAATCAGGTGGAATCGCGCCACAGTTCACTGGTACGAAAGGCCCTGAACGACGTTTAGAGTGGTAATGAATGTTACGCGCGACGACTTCTTTGCCTGTGCCTGACTCGCCAAGAATCAGCACGTTTGCTTCCGTAGAAGAGACTTGTTCAATTAAATGACGTACTTCTTGAATGCCAGCACTTTGGCCTACTAGGCTGCGAAACAGTGTGTTCTTACGTGCAGAAGACACAACTTGAACACCTTTACGGCCTAAGAAGTCTTTACAGTGTCTTAATGCATCACTTAATTGCGGGTAGTTAAGAGGAAGTTCAAGCTCACCAACATAGTTAGTCAACTCGTCAACCGGGTGATTGTTTTTGCCAATCACCAGTAAAGGGATGTGATTGGCGTGAACAAGCTTCTCATTGAGTAATGCGTTGAAGCCTTTACCTTTAATGGTACCAATAATGCAGCC
Organism: Vibrio sp. T20; assembly: GCF_007858795.1. Taxonomy (NCBI): domain Bacteria; kingdom Pseudomonadati; phylum Pseudomonadota; class Gammaproteobacteria; order Vibrionales; family Vibrionaceae; genus Vibrio; species Vibrio sp. T20. The sequence goes on along the minus strand of NZ_VFEB01000187.1, from coordinate 5,172 downwards.
GGCCCACTGTAGTGACCAGTCAACTTTACGTGCTTGTTCAGAGCTGATTACTTCGCAGCTCTCTCCTACAAACTCTAATATTGTGCTTAAATTGTGACGATCTTGAGCGTTATCGTCGACGACAAGCAGTTTTGCCAAACCTTGCATAAGTAGGAATTATTGCCTTTATTTTGGTGCGATGCGGAAAAACAGTGAGCGACGTAGTCTATAAAACAGTGAAAAGTATCAATGATTATGGTCTACGTGGACAAATTTAGGAAATCAGCAACGAAAAAAGCCATTAGGCTATCTAATGGCTTCTATTTTATTTGATTAAAAAAATAAGGCAACCAACCAATTAAGGGATATGAGATTGGTTAAAACTGCAGTTTTTCTTTAAATACCTACGTCAGCGGACGTCAAGTTGTGATATTCGTTCGGAATTTGGTCCCAAGCGCTCTTAATTTCACGGATAATATCGATAACATCATCAATAGGCTGTGGGTCATTTTTGTGATTTGCCGCAGAAATTTGCGTGATCATGAACTCATAAAGTTGATCTAGGTTTTTCGCAATATCGCCACCATCGTCCATAGATAGGCAACTACGTAGGCTAATAATGATATCTAGAGCCTTACCAAGTCGCTCACCTTTCACTGGGATGTTGCCTGCTTGCATTGCCGCTTTGCCTTGAATCAAACGCTCGATAGCTCCAGCCATTAGCATTTGTACAATCTTATGCGGTGAGGCAGCCGTTAGCTGACTATCCACTGATACCTTTTTATATGCCTGTAAAGAACCGCGCATAGTAAACCTCTTCTATAAAAACTTTTTGTATTGTTGAACTGATTTAGCGCCGTGACGGTATTTGTGTAAGGTCTTACCTACTCGACTCGTCTCAGACTGCATCAATTCGACTAATTTTCTGGTTCTGGTAATGGCTTCTAACCATTCAGAACTTTGCTTAACGTCGGGATGTGAGTCGATTATTTGAAGCACGTTTTGCAATAACTGTTCTCTGTTATCGACAAGCTGCGTTATTTCTTCAGCATTAATTTCACTAAATTCAAGTTTAGAGATAATTAATTGATCGAGTTCACAAAGCTCTTGTAGCTGACTATTCATCTATTAGCCCAACGCATTCATCATACTGCCCAGTTGAGATTGCATCTTACTGGTTGCATCTTGCATGGCCGTGAACTTAGAGTGTGTACGGTTCTCAAGGCTATCCATACGGCGATCAAGGGCGCTCTGGTCATCAACCAAACGGTAGTTTTGCTCGACTAAGCTCTTTTCTCGAGTACGAATTGAGCCCGTGATACCTGTGATACCTTGAATCGCATCTTCCACTTTTTTGGCGAAGCCGTTGTTACCGCCAAAGAACTCACCTAACTTATCAAAGTTATTGTTGAGTTGACGGTCAAGCATGTCGTAGTTGATTTCTAGCGAGCCTTGCCTTGTGGTCGTGATACCAAATTCAGTCAAGGACTTGAGGTTGTCTGGCGCACCTTCGATACTTGATGAAAATACCCCTTTCAATCGAGAATCGGCGTTACGAACCGTACTGTCTCCAGAAAGCGGCCCTTTTTGACCGGTCGTTGGATCAACACCGGCCAAGCTCTTAGACACCTGGTAAAACTGATTGTAAGAGTTAACGAAGGCTTCAATGTCTTGACGCACACTATTGCGGTCGTACTCCACACCAATTTCTGCCGGTGGCTTATCTTTTGGCGTTTTTCCCTTCACCGTAATATCAATACCTTCAACGGCATCTTCAATCACATTGTTATTACTAGAGAGTTGAGCAACACCATCTAGGACGACCATAGAATCTTGGCCAGCCTGAACTTCAGTCATACCGCTATAGGTATCAAAAGATTGTTGTGCCTGCGCGAGGTCAGCTTGCGCTTTATCGACCTTTTCTAAAAGCTCTCGCTCTTCAGGTTCTAATTTCGCACGCTCAATCTTTTTGGCTTGTTCAGCGGTCAATTCGCCTTTTTGAACTTTCTCAGCCAGATCGGCTTTTTCTTGTGAGATTTTCTCTTCGATACGCGCTTGCTCAGCCTCAAGCTTCTGTTGGGCTTCTTTAGGTGTCACGTATGAATCAGTCAGAGTACCTGAGGCAGAATTTGACCACCCTGGCACATCGGGTGCCTTCTCTATCGCTTTTTCATCAAGCTCAAGCTCGGGTGTGTAGTAAGAGTCCAAAAGAGTACCTGAGGCTGTTTCTGTCCAACCAGGGATATTGTCTTCAGGCATCACCGACTTTGCCGCCTGAGCTGCGTCTAGGGCAGCTTGGCCGTCGGCTGCGGCTTGCTCACCATAGCTAAGACTTTGAGAGTCTTCGTCAACATCTGAAATGGAATTGGTTTGGGCTTCTGGAATGATATTGCCATCTTCGTCGAGTGTTCCACTCACATTTGGGTCATCGTTAGCGATCGCTTCATCGATGAGTTCGACGGCTTTTCCAGCAGGGGTTAGAGCTAAAATATCTTGAGCAGCAACGCGTGCTTTCTCTAACGCTTTAACACGCTCTTCAAGAGTTTTGTATTCGAGTTTTTTTAGGGGATTAGCAGCATCTGACTCAACGTTGATGCTGATCTGCTGATCGGAACCAGACTGGTTCGAGGCAACGATAAGTCTTGGACCTTCGACATCGTTGATAATAGATGCACGAACGCCTGGGTTGCTATCAGCACCGTTTATACTGCGAACAACATCGATAAGTTTCGATCTGTCGCCAACTTGTACATCAAAGCTGTTATCACCAAGCGAAACCTGCAGCTTACCTGGGCCAAATTTCATGTCCTCTGACAAAACATCAGAAGCCACTTTATGGCTTTGGGCAAGCTGCAACACATCGATGGCATATTTGCCAGCGATCGCTTCGGTAGTCGCCGTTGCAGAAACAAGACCTTCATCGGTACTTTCGACTGTTCGCACAGCAAAAGCTTTTTCCTGACGAAAGTTTGTCATCAGGTTTTTCATCGAATCAAGGGATTCTCTGAGTCTTCCATAGGCACTAATGCTGGTATCGATTCGCGTTCGTTCATTGTCGATTCGTTGCTGTTTGGGTACACGCTCCGAATCAACAATTTTGCTGACCATGGAATTAATATCCATGCCAGACGAAATCCCCATTGGGCCAAAACTCATTAAATCACCTCAATAATACGACTTAAACCTTCACCTCAAATATTCGACTATTCGAGTTTTGGGCTGCTAGGCGTCTTAGAATTTCAAGCATTTCTTCGTCAGGGATCTGGCGAATAATATCACCGGTTGTGGTCTCATAGATGGTCACTACATCCCTCCCCGATTCTTCATCGACCTTAAAAGCCACACCTTTATTGAGAGAAGAGATAAACTCATTTACCTTCTCCACCATTTTGACTCGCTCTTCATCATTTAACTCTTGTCTATGTTGAGCTAATTGAATCGCTGCTTCGGTAGCTTCCTCTTTCGATTTCTCTACCTTGCCATAAGATGTTGCTTCTTTTAGTCGCGAAATACTCGACGCACTACTACCTTCATCGCTTGCAATTTTAATGCCATTAGGTGAGCCATAAGGCTGGATGTTCGATGCGTTGGATGATATTTCCATAACACTCTCCCTCCCTCCTTTATGAGCCAAACAGTAAAACTCTACCCAAAGTAGAGTTTACCGCTACTTACCGAGGTAAGTTTAGCCCAATAAGCTTAGAGCTGCTGATGGTGACTGTTTTGCTTGAGCTAGGATAGAAGTACTCGCCTGTTGTAGGATTTGAGACTTAGTCATAGCCGTTGTTTCTTTCGCGTAATCGGTATCTTTGATACGGCTCTTAGACGCATTAACGTTTTCGTTGATGTTATCTAAGTTGCTGATTGCATGGTCAAAACGGTTTTGGAAAGCACCAAGAGATGCACGGTTACTATCAACAGATTTTAGTGCGCCATCAATGATAGATACCGCTTCGTTTGCACCAGCAACCGAGGTCACGTCGATGTCGTTAACAGTAACATCTTTGCCTGCACCGATACCAAGTTCACCCGCAAGGCTGCCGCCGAACTCAACATCACCATCAACTTTTTGGCTAGAAGCGAAAAGTTGCAGTTTGCCGCCTTCACCAACAGACGCTTTAACGTCTTGGCTTTGACCGTTGATGTAAGTTGCTAGCTCTTCCATATCGTTGCCTTCTTTCGCAGAAATAGACAACTCTTGTGCTTCGCCAAACTTATCGTTGTATTTGATCGTTAAGTCAGCGCCAGCACCTACGCGCCAAGAAGCATCTTTGCCTTCTTCTACGCCGTAGCTCTTACCACCCATGTCTTGAGTGTCGGTACGCATGTTATTCATAGTCAGCATTACTGCTTCACCAGAATCTGCACCGATTTGGAAAGATTGGCTACCGTAAGTACCATTAAGAAGCTTGTTACCACCAAAAGAGGTCGTTTCAGCAATACGGTTAAGTTCTGTGTTTAGAGCAGAGACTTCTTCTTGGATCGCAACACGTTCAGATTTGCTGTTTGAACCATTTGAAGATTGAAGAGAAAGGTCACGCATACGTTGCAGAATGTTGGTTGACTCATTCATCGCACCTTCAGCAGTCTGTGCAATAGAGATACCGTCATTCGCGTTTTTCACAGCCATATCTAGGCCACGGCTTTGCGACGTTAAGCGGTTAGAGATTTGTAGGCCTGCAGCATCATCTTTTGCGCTATTAATTTTATAGCCAGAAGACAAACGCTCCATTGATTTTTGAGTACCTTCAGCCGCGCTATTCAGGTAGCGCTGAGCCGTCATTGCAGACACATTAGTGCTTACATTAATCGCCATAGTTGATCTCCTTTAGGCATTTTTTAATGCACTTATGTGACTCTCACCTCACACAAATACATGTCAATTTGTTTATGTACCAGTGTCTCTCTCACCTTACATTGGTACATATCATTTCTCTCAATCCCTTTAACGGCCCCTTAATTAGAAGCTTTAATAAAAAATGCGATTTTTTTCGTATTCTTTTCAACAACAAGGAAAAATGTGATCGGCCTTCAATTAATAGGTCAGCATTCGCTAAAGTTTCGTATCCTCGCTCATTTATAAGTGTCGCCTTGCACATAAAAACCAAAGCAGATCCCTGATATCTAGTTTTTGCTTCTGTTTTCCAACATTGCACTTTTCCCAATACACCGTCGCCAAATCGCAGGCAATAA
>NZ_VFEB01000256.1:0-80542 GCF_007858795.1 Vibrio sp. T20 | reverse complement strand
TAGCTTGGCTAATTTGACCTGCTGATTCGTTTTGGTTTCTTACGAAGCCTTCCCGTTTCAACGAGGTCGCATTATAGAGATTTCGATCACACTGGCAAGCCCTTTTTGAAGTTTTTCTCGTTTTTTTATTCGTTCGATTAAAAAGAGCACAAAACGCCTCAAAAGTAGGCTTTTCTCTTACATATCTTGCAGTTTCTTAGAGAATAAAGAGACTTTTTCCCAGTTTGTGTATTCGACTTCCTTGGTTGTATCCGTTTCACCACCTGTCATATTCATAATGAAGCGAATCATGGTTTTATCGAACCAGTTATAACGTGGATAATAGAGTGCGCCAGCAAACACACCGATTAGAGTCGGCTGCCATGGGGACTTTAGAAGAAACTTCTTAATATAGGCGCTACCTTCAGGGGTATCTTTTCCTTGGTCTTCTTTACGCGCTGTTAAGTTAACGCAAAAGAAGGCAACCTTATTTGATTGCAGCTGATCAAGGTTGGCATCAATGAACTGATATAGCTTCTTATTGAGATGCCCATAGCGAATAGATGCGCCAATCAACACTCTGTCGTATTGAGCAAAGTCGACATTACCAATGGTGTGCAGATCTTGAAGCTCACATTCGAACTCATTCATTTCTTCTTTTATATAGTTCAAGATTTTCTTGGTCTGCCCTTCACGGCTTGAATACAAAAATAGAGCTTTTGCCAAAATGTTGTCCTTAGCTACGCCAAAACGTAGGGGTCAATAAAATTAATAAGGTGAATATCTCTAAACGACCAAACAGCATAGATACGATCAACACCCACTTAGCCTTGTCATTCACATCGCCGAAGTGCATTGCCACTTCACCTAAGCCCGGGCCAAGGTTATTCAATGTTGCCGCTACGGCAGAGAAAGCACTCAGCTCATCCATACCAGTTGCAATCAGAGCCAACATACAAACCACAAAAACCAATGCGTATGCAGAGAAGAAGCCCCAAACCGCATCGACGACACGCTGTGGTAGTGCCGAACCGCCAACCTTGATGGTATAGACAGCTCGCGGGTGGACAAGGCGCTTCATTTCACGAGCACCTTGCAAGGTAAGCAGTAATATTCGAATGACTTTCATACCGCCACCCGTTGAACCTGCACAGCCCCCTATAAAAGAAGAGAACAGGAGCAGCACAGGTAAGAATAACGGCCACTCAGAGAAACCTGTGGTGGTGAAGCCTGCGGTTGTTGAAATAGACACCGTTTGGAACAAGGCTTGATCAAAAGCATCGTAATACGAGTCATAAGAGTGGTGATTAAGCAGTAATAAGAAACAAACTAAGAACAAGACTGCTTGAATAAAGATAAAGGCGCGGAATTCAGGATCTTTCCAATAATACTTAGGATGCACACCACCAGAAGCAAATGCAGCAAAGTGAAGCGAATAGTTACACGCAGAGATAAGAAGGAACACGACCGTAATCATGTTGATAGCAGGGCTGTTGAAATAGCCCATACTCGCATCGTGAGTCGAGAAGCCACCAATCGCAATAGTAGAGAAGCTATGACTTATAGCATCAAAAAAGCTCATCCCTGCAAGCCAAAACGCCACCGCACAAGCAATCGTTAGACTCAGATAGATGTACCAAAGCGCTTTTGCCGTTTCAGCAATACGCGGAGTCATCTTACTGTCTTTTACAGGGCCCGGGATTTCTGCACGATATAGCTGCATACCACCGATGCCCAGAACCGGAAGGATGGCTACCGCCAATACGATGATACCCATACCACCAAACCATTGCAGGAACTGGCGGTAAAACAGAATCGCCTTAGGCAGATCATCGAGGCCGACAATAACGGTCGCGCCCGTGGTTGTTAATGCAGAAAAGGATTCGAAGAAAGCATCGGTTACCGACACATTGGGGTTATCGGCGATCAAAAACGGCAGCGCACCAGCACTACCGATTACCGTCCAGAATAAAACAACAATCAAGAAGCCATCACGCGCTTTCAATTCATGCTTATAACGCCGGTTTGGAAACCAGCAGGTTGCTCCACAGAATAAGAGAACAAAAAAGGTCGTCACAAATGGCACACCCGCACCATCTCGATAGATCAGTGCGACGAGCGCAGGCGCGAGCATTGATACACTAAAAAGTGCTAATAATAATCCGACGATTCGAATAATTGAGCGAAATTGCATGAGCTATTGAACGAAGCGAAATGCTTCACACTTCCTAGTTGTCTTTGACTTTCGTTACCAGTGCCTTAGCACCGCTTTTATTGATCATGGTTTGGGTAAACGAATCTACCTGAAGGAGCTCTATTTCAATAATAAGCTCAACTTGAACACCATAATCCGCTTGGACTTCAACAGCCTGATGCTGAGCCATGATGGATTGTGCAATCGGCACAAAGCCATAGTCTAACTCTAGCCGTAATTTTGTGGTTATTTTTTTCTCGATAGTTTGAAGCAGCTTGAGAGCTTGTTGTACTCCACCACCATAAGCCTTAACTAAACCACCAGTACCAAGCTTAATTCCACCTGAATAGCGAGTGACTACAGCCGTTAACTCGCCAACACCCGAACCAGACAGTTGCGCCAAGATAGGCTTACCCGCAGTACCCGAGGGTTCGCCATCATCACTAAAGCCCCACCTCATCGAGTCTTCAGGTCGCCCTGCAGCAAAGCCCCAACAGTTATGTCGCGCTGAAGAGTGCTCTTTTTTTACCTGCTCTACGAATTGTTTAGCAGTTTCTATACTTGGTGTATGAGCAAGGTGCGTAATAAAGACGCTCTTTTTTATCTCTTCTTCAAACAGAGCTGAAGCTGACGGTATTAAATAGGGCTGTTCATTCATATCGTTAACTTAGTAAATAAGAGCGGAGAAGTGTATCACGCGTGAATAATAAGGGTTAGAGGATCTGTGCTATCGCACAATGTTAAACAATTGTTTAAAAAATGTATTGAAATTAATCAACCACAGGTACAGACTAAGATAACTGGTCTTACCAGGTATTCTACAATAATAGAAAGATAACAAGATTCTCTCAAACAATCGTGGATTGTATGTCATGGAGATAGACAATGATTTACCAAGCTAACACCCTACAGGTAAAGGAATTACAAGATGGTATTGCGGAATTAAGCTTCTGTGCACCAGCCTCTGTAAACAAACTCGACCTTGCTACTTTAGAATCACTAGATAAAGCGTTAGATGCTCTTAATGCTCATGCAGGATTACGTGGTTTAATCTTAACTTCAAACAAAGACGCGTTCATTGTAGGCGCAGACATCACTGAATTTCTTGGCCTGTTTGCTAAGCCAGAAGCAGAACTTGATGAATGGTTAAGATTCGCTAATTCAATCTTCAGCAAGCTCGAAGACCTCCCTGTCCCAACTCTTTCAATGATGCGTGGCCATGCCCTTGGCGGCGGCTGTGAATGTGTACTCGCTACTGATTTCCGTATCGGTGACAAGACCACCAGCATTGGCCTACCTGAAACCAAACTCGGAATCATGCCTGGTTTTGGTGGTTGTGTGCGCCTACCTCGCGTTATCGGTGCTGACAGCGCAATGGAAATTATCACGCAAGGCAAAGCATGCCGTGCAGATGAAGCGCTTAAAGTTGGCTTGTTAGATGCGATTGTTGAAACAGACCAGTTACTAGAGTCGGCAATCAACACCGTTTCTCTGGCTGCTAATGAAAAGTTAGACTGGCAATTACGCCGCAAACAAAAAACATCAGCATTATCGCTAAGCAAACTAGAAGCGATGATGAGCTTTACCATGGCTAAGGGCTTAGTGGCTCAAAAAGCAGGGCCTCACTACCCAGCTCCGATTACTTCGGTGATTGCTATTGAAGAAGCAGCACGTAGCGATCGCGATGCAGCACTCGACATCGAACGTAAACACTTCGTTAAGCTAGCAAAATCTGAAGAAGCGAAAGCACTGGTTGGCTTATTCTTAAATGACCAATACATTAAAGGCTTAGCAAAACAGGCTGGTAAATCTGCGAATAAAGCGACTGAACGTGCTGCGGTACTTGGTGCTGGCATCATGGGCGGCGGTATTGCTTACCAGTCAGCATTAAAGGGCGTACCAGTGATGATGAAAGACATCGCACAGGCATCTCTTGATCTTGGTATGAACGAAGCTTCTAAGCTGTTGAATAAACGCTTATCACGCGGTCGCCTAGACGGATTCAAAATGGCAGGAATTCTGTCTTCTATTACTCCAAGTCTACATTACGCAGGTGTTGAACAATCAGATGTGATTGTGGAAGCCGTTGTAGAAAACCCGAAGGTAAAAGCAGCAGTATTAAGCGAAGTGGAAGGTTTGGTTGGTGAAGACACGGTTCTTACATCAAACACCTCAACGATTCCGATCAACCTGCTAGCAAAATCTTTGAAGCGCCCAGAAAACTTCTGTGGCATGCACTTCTTTAACCCTGTGCATCGCATGCCTTTGGTTGAGATCATCCGAGGCGAGCATACTTCAGAAGAAACCATTAATCGCGTAGTCGCTTACGCAGCGAAAATGGGCAAATCCCCAATCGTTGTTAATGACTGCCCGGGCTTCTTCGTAAACCGTGTACTTTTCCCTTACTTTGGCGGTTTCAGCATGTTGCTACGTGACGGTGCTGATTTCACTAAAATCGATAAAGTCATGGAACGTAAGTTCGGTTGGCCGATGGGCCCAGCATACTTGCTAGACGTTGTGGGCCTAGATACAGCACACCACGCACAAGCAGTAATGGCACAAGGTTTCCCAGAGCGTATGGGCAAAGAAGGTCGTGATGCGATCGACGCGCTTTATGTCGCTGAAAAATACGGCCAGAAGAACGGCAGCGGTTTCTACACATACAGCGTAGACAAACGCGGTCGTCCTAAGAAGACCTTCTCTGAAGACATTCTTCCTATCTTGGCTGACGTATGCCAACAGCCACAAGACTTTGATGACCAGACCATTATCCAGCGCGTGATGATTCCAATGATCAACGAAGTGGTGCTTTGTCTAGAAGAAGGCATTATCGCGACACCGCAAGAAGCGGATATGGCACTGGTTTACGGTTTAGGCTTCCCTCCATTCCGAGGCGGCGTATTCCGCTACTTAGACAGTGTGGGTATTGGTAACTTCGTTGAAATGGCGAAAGGCTACCAAGACTTAGGTGCAATGTACCAAGTTCCTCAACTATTGCTTGATATGGCAACTAAGGGCGAAAGCTTTTACGACAGCCAACAAGCCAGTTCTCTGTAACCCACATTTGGAAAAGGAATAGCAAAATGAAAAATGTAGTTGTTGTTGATTGCCTTCGTACCCCAATGGGACGTTCCAAAGGTGGAGCTTTCCGTCACACTCGTGCTGAAGATCTGTCTGCACATTTGATGAAAGGCATTTTAGAGCGCAACCCAGAAGTAAACCCTGTCGAAATTGAAGACATTTACTGGGGCTGTGTACAACAAACACTAGAGCAAGGCTTCAACGTTGCACGTAACGCTGCCTTGCTTGCTGGTCTACCGATTGAGATTGGTGCGGTGACGGTCAACCGTTTATGTGGCTCATCTATGCAAGCTCTGCATGATGCAACCCGCTCTATCATGGTTGGTGATGCTGAAATCTGCCTGATTGGTGGTGTGGAACATATGGGTCATGTACCAATGAACCACGGTGTTGATTTTCACCCTGGCATGTCAAAACACGTAGCGAAAGCTGCGGGCATGATGGGCCTAACGGCTGAGATGCTAGGTAAAATGCACGGTATTAGCCGTGAAGACCAAGATGCATTCGCAGCGCGCTCACATACTCGCGCTCAAGCAGCAACAGTTGAAGGTCGTTTCAAAAATGAAATCCTACCAACAGAAGCTCACGCGGCAGACGGTTCACTGTTCACTCTGGATTACGATGAAGTCATTCGTCCAGAGACAACGGTTGAAGGCCTATCTCAGCTTCGCCCGGTATTTGACCCGGCAAACGGCACAGTAACAGCAGGTACGTCATCAGCTCTGTCTGATGGTGCTTCTGCAATGCTAATCATGAGCGAAGAGAAAGCCAACGCACTTGGCCTCAAGATTCGTGCTCGCGTGAAGTCGATGGCTATCGCAGGTTGCGATCCTTCAATCATGGGTTACGGCCCTGTCCCAGCTACACAAAAAGCACTTAAACGTGCAGGCCTAACCATTGAAGATATGGGTGTGATTGAGCTAAACGAAGCGTTTGCCGCTCAATCTCTTCCGTGTGCGAAAGACCTAGGTCTACTGGATGTGGTTGATGAGAAAGTAAACCTTAACGGCGGTGCGATTGCTCTTGGTCACCCACTGGGCTGTTCTGGCTCTCGTATCTCGACGACCCTAATCAACCTAATGGAAGCACAAGATGTGAAATACGGCTTAGCGACCATGTGTATTGGTTTAGGTCAAGGTATTGCAACGGTATTTGAACGCCCATAGCGATCACTGACGGTAATACTTGAAGAGTAATCTTTTGTGCAGCTATATTTATATAGCTGCACTTTTTATTACTCGACATCCAACAATACATAGATTCGTTCACCGAATTTAGCGAAAGAAAATCACTACTTACATCTATGCACAAAACGCATAGATTCAATGTTGATGTTTCATTATTTTTTCTCGGATGATTCAACTACAGTTACTTCAGTTTCCTAATATTTCTCCCATGGAGCAGATCATGTTTAAAGCACTTGTACTAAACCAAGAAGACAAAAAAACTATCGCATCAGTTTCTCAAATTGAAGAGTCTCAATTACCAGAAGGCAACGTGAAGATCGATGTAAGCTACTCTTCTTTGAACTACAAAGATGGTTTGGCGATTACAGGTAAAGGGCGCATTGTTCGCAACTTCCCGATGGTTCCTGGTATCGACCTTTCTGGTGTGGTTTCACAATCTGATGACCCTCGCTACAAAGCGGGCGACGAAGTAGTTCTGACTGGTTGGGGTGTTGGTGAAGGTCACTGGGGTGGCATGGCTGAGAAAGCAAGCCTAAACGGTGACTGGTTAGTGCCTATGCCTAAAGGTCTAAACGCGAAAAAAGTAATGGCAATCGGTACTGCTGGCTTCACCGCTATGCTTTGTGTGCAAGCAATCGTAGATGCAGGCATCAAGCCAGAAGACGGGGAAATCCTAGTAACAGGTGCAAGTGGCGGCGTAGGCAGTGTGTCTATCACTCTACTAAACCAACTAGGTTACAAAGTAGCAGCAGTAACAGGCCGAGCTTCAGAAAACGGTGAACTACTAAAATCACTAGGCGCGACACGCATTGTTGAACGTGCTGAACTAGAAGAACCAGCTAAACCACTAGAAAAACAACTGTGGGCTGGTGCTATCGATACTGTAGGTAGCAAAGTACTTGCAAAAGTATTGGCGCAAATTGATTACAACGGTGCAGTTGCGATGTGTGGTCTAGCAGGCGGTTTTGACTTACCAACAACAGTAATGCCATTCATTCTACGTAACGTTCGTCTACAAGGTGTTGATTCTGTAATGTGCCCTCGTGAAAAACGCATTAAAGCGTGGGAACAGTTGGCTGAGCTACTACCAGAATCTTTCTACGCTCAAGCAACCAAAGAAGTGTCTTTAGACGGTGCAATTCAAGCCGCAGAAGACATCACTAACGGTCAAATCACTGGTCGCGTTGTTATTAAACTGTAATTGTGAATTAAACTCCCGTAACCCAAAATAACAAAGGGCTGATAGTAATCAGCCCTTTTGCGTTTTTGTCATTTAGGTCGAGTGAGTCCAAACTAAGTCTCAATTAACCCAAACCTACATCCGCAATCCGTTTTTGAATCAGCTCGCCACACTCTTCTTTGACCACTCTTCTTAACCATTGCTGTGAAGCAGAAGAGTCGCAACGAGCATGCCAGATCAGTGAGTAATCAAACGGCATAAACTCAAATGGCAACGGTTTAACGACTAAGTCATAACGCTCTGCTACCAAATAAGCCAAATCAGCAGGTACTGTGATCACTAATGGCATTCTATCGACAATCGCTAATGCCGCTTCAAGATGATAAGCGCGCAGCACCATTTTACGAGGCTGTTGATGAGCTAAAGCGTTGTCTAATAAAGATTTAACACCATCACTGATCGCAATCATCGCATGAGGTAAAGAAACATAATCCTCAAGGCTTAAAGGCTGTTCGGCCAATGGGTGGTTTTTAGATAACAAACACGATACACCAACCGGTCCCAAGACCTCTTGATGAAGTGGTGAAATGCTGCCACTCGGACGACAAATCGCCATATCAACACGTTCGGTACTGAGCTGCTTAAACAAATGCTCATGCTGCAGTGGTGCAAACTCCAAAGAGATATTCGGCGCTTGCTCATATATCTTAGGCAATGCATAAGGCAATATGGTTTGCATCGCGTAGTCAGTGGTCGCAATCAGGAAGCGCTCACTGCAGTAATAGGGATCAAAATCACTCGGGCTAAGTAATTGGCGAAAAGACTCCAAAGGTTGATCAATGCGCTGACTGATCTCGAGGGCTTTCTTGGTAGGAATAAGGTGCTGACCTTGGCGTGTAAACAGCGGATCGTTAAGTAGTTCTCTTAAGCGCCCTAACACTCGACTGGTTGCCGATTGACTTAAGTTAAGACGAAGCGCGGCTTGGCTAACACTGCCCTCTTCAATCAATACTTTTAAGGCGACCAGTAAATTCAGGTCTCTACGATAGATGTCTTCTAATTCCACGCCACTTACCTAGCTGTATACAATTATCATTGGTCACTAAGTTGTTTATAGCATGCTTTAGATAAAAAAAATCCCGCAATTACGCGGGGAAGCCCAAGAAAATCTGGGGATAGTGTCGGAATGTTGTCGTATCGGAATTTGCTTGTTGTATCCGGGTTAGTGCTCTTGCTCCTCGGCTATGCCTTGCCAACGGCGCATCTCTACCCAAATACCAATAATCGTTGCTACTATGCCAAAGATTGGCATCAGTGAGGTCTCTGTCGATGAGCGTAGTACTAACGCACAAAAAGAAATAAAACAGAGAACCGAATAAATTGTTAATCTATCTAATCCTGTCAACATCGCCACTCCTTAGCTAGTTGCCTTTGTTTCAAGTTGTTATCAACTTGTTAACTAAGTTATAGGAAATGATTCTGTTTGCCAAGCACTTATTGCATATTTTTTCTGCAGACGTATTATTCACTCGTTAGATAGATATAGAGATACAAACCATGACATTCAAACCTGAACTGGCAACCCATACTTTAGAAGCTGAAGGCCTGCGTTGCCCAGAGCCAGTAATGATGGTCAGGAAGACAATTAGAAACATGCAGGATGGCGATGTGTTACTGGTAAAAGCTGACGACCCTTCGACAACTCGAGATATTCCGAGCTTTTGTCGATTCATGGATCACCAGTTGGTAGGCCAAGCAACAGAAACGTTGCCTTACCAGTATTTGATCAGAAAGGGATTGGAGGCGTAGCGCCCCACCGACTATCAAGTATCAAAAAAGCCGCTGGTACCTTATGTTCTTAAACAGAACTCAGAGTACCAGCGGCTTTTTGTTTATTCGCTTCTAGACTTGTTTTGCAGATGCTCCAGCTGATGCTGAATTTCTCGGATATCTTTGCGCATCGGAATAATATGCGCGACCCGAATCCAAGCCTCTACCGCAAGCGCAGTCATGATGATGGCACCCGCGACCATTGGCAGCCACATGTCCGTCAACACCATGCCTAATAATGTAAGTGCAAGACCAAAGGTAAATAGATAACTTTGGCTTTGTGGAGTAATACCCATATAACGCGTCAACATAATCATGCCCTCGTGTTCTTAACTCACAAGATTAAAATATCATGACAAGTATGACAGTTATATGTCCGTTCGCTCGATAAACCCCACAATACTGTAAGAGTATGACCTACAACACATTACTCTACTGATTGAGTATAATAAGACTCAATACCACCTATCAATAGAAAGCCGCAGCGATAGCTAAACCCACGAATAACAAGGCTGTGATCTTACGAATCAGATCAAGAGGCATCTTATCAGCAGACAGCTTACCGATGATCACCACAGGCACATTTGCCAGCAACATACCAATGGTTGTACCCAGAATCACCCACGCTAATGCATCCGCATATTGAGCCCCTAGGATAGAGGTCGCAATTTGGGTTTTATCGCCGATCTCAGCAATAAAGAAAGCGATAAAACTGGCGACAAACGGTCCTCGGTTTGAGATCTGTTCATCGTCATCTAACTTATCGGGAATCAAAATCCAGCCAGCCATCGCAATGAAACTGACCACCAGCACCCACTTTAATACTTCAGGTGAAAGATAATCAGCAACCACGACCCCGAGCCATGCTGCAAGGGCATGATTGGCAATGGTGGCAAAGAAGATAGCTGCGATGATAGGTATCGGCTTGCGATATCGACTGGCTAATAAAAGAGATAGCAACTGAGTCTTATCACCGATCTCGGCTAAGGCGACAGTTGTAATTGAAATTGCTAAAACGCTCACGACATGCTCATTTGGGATGGGGATTATTATATTTAACCAAAGACAAACCTCGCGCCCCATCCCGGTTCACGATGCTTGTCTATGGTCTTGCTAAGCACCACCAAGGTGGTGGTTGCCTCGAACGCCATGATGATTTTGCATCAATTATGTTGACGAACGAACTCATTCAATAGGATATGAATAAGTAAGCTACTCCCCAAAGACCGCGAGATTTTAATAGCCCATGCTTTCAAACACAAGTGTCAAAGTTATCAAAATATCCACTTGTGCCGAAAAACAAACATTAAAGGCACAAAAATCCACTAAACGACATTTTAGACCACTAATTAAACAAGATTACCCCTACTCGCTTTACAAATATCTCGGTATACTCAGAGGTTATTTTTCTCATTCATTTAAAAGAATCGCGCGAACCTGACTATGCAAAAATACGATATCAAAACCTTCCAGGGAATGATCCTCGCGCTGCAGGATTACTGGGCTCAAAACGGTTGTACCATTGTTCAACCTCTAGATATGGAAGTTGGTGCAGGCACCTCTCACCCAATGACATGTCTACGAGCACTTGGCCCAGAGCCAATGTCTACAGCTTACGTACAACCTTCACGTCGTCCTACTGATGGCCGTTACGGTGAAAACCCTAACCGTCTGCAGCACTACTACCAATTCCAAGTAGCGCTAAAACCATCGCCAGACAATATCCAAGAGTTGTACCTAGGCTCCCTAGAGGTTCTTGGTGTTGACCCACTTGTTCACGACATTCGCTTCGTTGAAGATAACTGGGAAAACCCAACACTAGGTGCATGGGGCCTTGGTTGGGAAGTATGGCTAAACGGCATGGAAGTAACTCAGTTTACTTACTTCCAACAGGTTGGCGGCCTTGAGTGTAAGCCAGTAACCGGCGAGATTACATACGGTATCGAGCGTCTAGCAATGTACATCCAGGAAGTAGATTCTGTTTACGACCTAGTATGGAACGTAGCACCAGACGGTTCTAACGTGACTTACGGTGACATCTTCCACCAAAACGAAGTTGAGCAATCAACGTACAACTTCGAGCACGCAGACGTAGATTTCCTATTCACTTTCTTCGACCAGTGCGAGAAAGAGTGTAAAGAGCTACTTGAGCTTGAGAAGCCACTTCCGCTTCCAGCTTACGAGCGCATTCTAAAAGCAGGTCACGCATTCAACATTCTTGATGCGCGCAAAGCTATCTCTGTAACAGAGCGTCAACGTTACATCCTTCGTATCCGCAACCTGACTAAATCAGTTGCTGAGGCGTACTACGCGTCACGTGAAGCGCTTGGCTTCCCAATGTGTAAGAAGGACAAATAATCATGGCGAAGAATTTTCTAATTGAACTGGGTACGGAAGAGCTTCCACCAACAGCACTTCGTTCTCTAGCAGAAGCATTTGCTTCTAACTTTGAAGCAGGTCTTAAAACGGCTGAGCTTTCTCACGAAGGCATCAAGTGGTACGCAGCACCTCGTCGTCTAGCACTTAAAGTAACAGCACTGGCTGAAGGACAAGCAGACAAAGTCGTTGAAAAACGTGGTCCTGCTGTTTCTGTTGCATTCGATGCTGAAGGCAACGCGACTAAAGCAGCACAAGGTTGGGCTCGTGGTAACGGTATTACTGTTGAGCAAGCTGACCGTCTGAAAACAGACAAAGGCGAGTGGCTTCTTTTCAAACAAGAAGTGGCTGGTAAACCTGTTCAAGAATTGGTGATGGACATCGCTGCGAAAGCACTAGCAGGCCTACCAATCCCTAAAGCAATGCGCTGGGGTAACTCAGACATTCAATTTATCCGTCCAGTGAAAACACTGACAGTACTACTAGGTGATGAACTTGTTGAAGGCGAAATCCTTGGCGTAGCATCTGCTCGTACTATCCGTGGCCACCGTTTCATGGGCGAACAAGAGTTCACAATCGATTCTGCTGACCAATACCCTGCGATCCTAGAAGAGCGCGGAAAAGTAATGGCAGACTACGAAGCGCGTAAAGCGATCATCCTTGCTGACTCTCAAAAAGCGGCAGCAGCGGTTGGCGGTAAAGCTGACCTAGAAGATGACCTTGTTGAAGAAGTAACGTCTCTAGTTGAATGGCCAGTAGTACTTACAGCGAAGTTTGAAGAAGAGTTCCTAAAAGTACCTTCTGAAGCTTTGGTTTACACCATGAAGGGTGACCAAAAGTACTTCCCTGTTTACGACGAAAACAAGAAGCTACTTCCTAACTTTATCTTCGTATCAAACATCGAGTCTAAAGAGCCTCGTCACGTTATCGAAGGTAACGAGAAAGTGGTACGTCCGCGTCTTGCTGATGCTGAGTTCTTCTTCAACACCGACCGTAAGCGTCCGCTAATCGATCGTCTTGCTGAGCTAGACCAAGCTATCTTCCAGAAGCAGCTTGGTACTATCAAAGACAAAACAGACCGCATCACAGAACTTGCTGGCTACATCGCCGAGCAAATCGATGCTGACGTTGAGAAATCTAAGCGCGCAGGTCTACTGGCGAAGTGTGACCTAATGACATCTATGGTATTCGAATTCACGGATACACAAGGTGTAATGGGCATGCACTACGCGACTCATGATGGTGAAGACGAGCAAGTTGCACTAGCACTTTACGAGCAGTACATGCCTCGTTTCGCTGGTGACGATCTACCAAGCACAGGTATCTCTTCTGCAGTTGCAATGGCAGACAAGCTAGACACTATCGTAGGTATCTTCGGTATAGGCCAAGCACCAAAAGGTTCTGACCCATTCGCGCTACGTCGTGCATCACTAGGTGTACTACGTATCATCGTTGAAAACGGCTACAACCTAGACCTAACCGATCTGATCGGTAAAGCGAAAGAGCTACTAGGCGACAAGCTGACTAACGAAAACGTAGAAGCTGACGTTATCGACTTCATGCTAGGTCGTTTCCGCACATGGTACCAAGATGCTGGTTTCAGCGTTGATATCATCCAAGCGGTACTAGCACGTCGTCCAACTAAGCCAGCTGACTTTGACCAACGCGTTAAAGCGGTTTCTCACTTCCGTGAACTGGAAGCAGCAGAAGCACTAGCAGCAGCGAACAAGCGTGTAGGTAACATCCTTGCGAAATTCGATGGCGAGCTACCAGCTGAAATAGACCTAACGCTTCTTCAAGAAGACGCAGAGAAAGCACTGGCTGAAAACGTTGAAGTAATGACAGAAGCACTAGAGCCAGCATTCGCAACAGGCAACTACCAAGAAGCCCTAAGCAAACTTGCTGACCTACGTGAACCTGTTGATGCATTCTTCGATAACGTAATGGTGATGGCTGATGACGAAGCGCTTAAGAAGAACCGTCTAACGCTACTGAACAACCTACGTAACCTGTTCCTACAAATTGCTGACATCTCTCTACTGCAAAAATAAGCACGAGTGAGACAGGTGCTCTAAGTCCAACTCAGAGTAACCAAAGGTAAACACCCAAAGGGAAGCGAAAGCTTCCCTTTTTGTTTTTGTGAACCAAGCATTTGTTTGTAGAGGTGTTATTGATTATCTGAATGAATCAGCGCTCAGACTGTAGAGGGCATTGTTTGCTATAACTGACCTGTTTATTCAGGGGAAGGGAACAATGAAAAAAACAGTACTCGCGCTTTCAATACTCGCACTCAGCGCATGCAGCCAAACCAGTGATGACAGCTTATTGCTGACGATTGATAACAACACTGTCATATTTGAATCAACAGGAAAAGGCACTGTTATTGCTGAACAGGAACTCGCCAAAGGTAGCTATACCTTCTCTATCAGCGATACTCAAAATACCTGTGGCACCAACTATGCGCTGGCTGAAGAAAACCGCATCAAATTCAATAAACCCCTTCGCCTAGACGACTGCGCCGAGAAGTCTGAATTAGATATCAAGGTCTTTCGCGCTAACACCTACCAGTTTACGCTCAACCCACAAACCAATGAGCTGACGGTTCAGATAAAGCCAAAGCAACAACAAGTACAAAGCTTTGCTTGTCCGGTTCCTAGTGACGAGCCAACGACCATCGACGTTGCTCAAACCTTTGATGATGGCACCTTGGTGAGAGATGCCCTTTCCGGAACACAAGCGACTGTCGCTAACGGCAGCGTCACCATGCAGCCAGCAGAAAATAGCCAAGGTGTCTTGTTGCTAGAAAAGGTTGAGCCCGAAACCAAAGCTGAATTTAGTTGGGATAACGCCACGGTTTACTTCGTGATGACCGACCGCTTCCACAACGGTAACCCTGACAACGACAACAGCTACGGTCGCAGCCAAGACGGACAAGATGAAATCGGCACCTTCCACGGTGGTGACTTAGCAGGCTTAACCGAAAAGCTCGACTACATAGAGTCACTCGGTGCTAATGCTATCTGGATAACGTCTCCGTTAGAGCAGATCCACGGCTGGGTTGGCGGTGGTGATCGCGGTGATTTCAAACACTATGGCTACCATGGTTACTACCATCAAGACTGGACTAAGCTTGATGACAACATGGGTACCGAAGACGAACTGAAAACCTTCATCGATACCGCGCATAGCAAAGGCATTCGTGTCGTTTGGGACGTAGTAATGAACCACACTGGCTACGCCACACTTGCTGATATGCAAGAGTTCGACTTTGGTAAGCTCAACCTCACCGATGAACAAGCCAAAAAAACACTTGGCGAAAACTGGACAGACTGGCAACCCTCTAAAGGCCAGAACTGGCACTACTTCAATAACTACATCTCATACAGCGATAAAGAAGCGTGGGAAAAATGGTGGGGCAAGGCATGGCTGCGCAGCGATATCGGCGCTTATGACTCTCCGGGTTACAACAACCTAACCATGTCTTTGGCGCACCTGCCCGATTTCAAAACAGAATCGACAGAAACCACCGGGCTACCGAACTTCTACCGCAATAAGTCCACCAGCGCGATTGATGAACTCAAAACACCTCGCGACCACCTAATCACTTGGTTATCTGATTGGGTGCGTGAATACGGCGTTGATGGCTTTAGGGTTGATACCGCCAAGCACGTTGAACTGGACGCTTGGGCTGAATTGAAGGAGAGCACCAATCAAGCGCTTGCAGAATGGAAGCAAAACAACCCAGACAAAGCCTTGGATGACCTACCATTTTGGATGACAGGTGAAGTATGGGCACACAGCGTGGTTAAATCCGATTACTTCGCTAACGGCTTTGATTCGATCATCAACTTTGAATTCCAGAGCGACATCGCCCCTAAGGCGCTTAAGTGCCTATCTGATCTTGATGCTGATTACCTTCGCTACGCTGAGAAGATCAACAATGACAGCGAGTTCAACGTGTTGAGTTACCTATCGTCTCACGACACCTCGCTATTCTGGACGCAACACGGCAGTGACTTTGCCAAACAGACCAAAGCAGCGAATGCATTAATGCTGGCTCCCGGCGCAGTGCAGATCTATTACGGGGATGAGATTGCGCGCGGTTTCGGCCCAACAGGATCGGACCCAATGCAAGGTACTCGTTCAGATATGCCTTGGGATAAAATTATAGGCGAACGAGCGGAGTTGCTGGAACACTGGCAAGCGCTTGGTCAATTCCGCCAACGCCACCCAGCGGTTGCTCAAGGCAAGCACATCATCCGCAATAGTAAGGGCTACTATGCGTTCGAACGCCAATACCAAGATGACAAAGTATTGGTTGTTTATACCGGTTCTAAGTAAACGCCGAGTGACATAAAACAGCAGAAACTCAAGGAGAAGCTTAGGCTTCTCCTTTTTGATCTCAAAAACCAGTGCAATAAGCAAGCAGTTACTCATTAGCCAAACTTTATAGAAGTTTTTTACGTGTTAGAGCATTTGGCGCTATGCGTCGCAAAAACATTACGGTATGTTCAAGGAATACACTGATGGCAGACATAAGGTCTGCCTTAATGACACATAACAAGCAATCACAATGAATTAGGTAAAATAAGTAATGCAGTTCTCTAAGTTTGGCGAAAAGTTTAATCGATACTCTGGAATCACTCGTTTAATGGATGATTTGAATGATGGTCTGCGCACTCCTGGCGCTATCATGCTCGGTGGTGGTAACCCAGCCGCTATCCCAGCCATGCTCGATTACTTTAACCAAGCCAGTGCCGACATGCTCGCCAGTGGAGAACTCATCGCCGCCCTCGCCAACTACGATGGCCCGCAGGGTAAAGACAGCTTCATTAAGTCATTAGCTGCAATGCTAAAAGAGACCTATGGCTGGGACATCAGCGAGAAGAACATCAGCCTGACTAACGGCAGCCAAAGTGGCTTCTTCTACCTATTCAACCTGCTAGCTGGTCAACAACCTGATGGTTCACACAAGAAAATCTTGCTGCCGATCGCTCCTGAATACATCGGCTACGGTGACGCAGGGATTGATGACGACATCTTTATCTCTTACCACCCGGAGATCGAGCTGCTAGAAAACCGACAGTTCAAATACCACGTCGATTTCGAACAGCTAAAAGTCGATGACTCAGTAGCTGCTATCTGTGCGTCTCGCCCAACCAACCCAACCGGTAACGTACTGACCGACGAAGAAGTACGTAAACTGGATAAGCTGGCGCGTGAGAACAACATCCCACTGCTGATCGATAACGCCTACGGCCTGCCATTTCCAAACATCATCTTTGAAGACGTTGAACCGTTCTGGAATGAAAATACAATTCTGTGCATGAGCCTATCTAAGCTTGGTTTGCCAGGCGTACGCTGCGGTATCGTGATTGCGAGCGAAGAGGTTACCCAAGCGCTAACTAACATGAATGGCATCATCAGCTTAGCACCAAGCAGTGTTGGGCCTGCAATCGCCAACCACATGATTGAGAACGGTGACCTGCTGCGCTTAAGCAGCGAAGTGATTAAACCTTTCTATAAAGAGAAGTCTTTGCGCGCCGTTGAACTGCTGCAAGAAGCGATTGATGACCCACGTTTCCGCATTCACAAACCTGAAGGCGCTATCTTCTTGTGGCTATGGTTTGATGAACTGCCAATCACCACCATGGAACTGTACGACAGATTAAAAGCTCGTGGTGTATTGATTGTTCCGGGTGAATACTTCTTTATCGGCCAAGAAGACGAGTGGGATCATGCTCATCAGTGCCTGCGTATGAACTACGTACAAGACGATGAAGCAATGCAAAAAGGTATTGCGATCATTGCTGAAGAAGTGAAAAAGGCTTACAGCGAAAGCAAATAGAGATTTCCTAATCGGTCGTTCCTCCCTCTATGGAATGACGTTAGAAGGACAAACAAAAAGAGCACCTCATGAGGTGCTCTTTCACTTTTACTTCCCGATAGTTTTTAGCTCTAAGGAGCTAACAGTAATTAACCTTCTAGTAGGCTATTACCATTGATAGCAATCTTACGTGGTTGCATCGCTTCTGGGATTTCGCGTTCTAGGTCGATGTGAAGAAGACCATTTTCCATGCTTGCACCTACCACTTTTACGTAGTCAGCCAGTTGGAATTTGCGCTCAAAATCGCGCTCTGCAATACCTTGATATACGAAGGTTTTCTCTGCTTCTGCTTTACGCTCACCTTTCACAATTAGCATGTTCTCTTTTTGAGTTAGATCTAATTGGTCATCAGCAAAACCAGCAACGGCCATAGTAATACGGTAGTTGTTCTCGTCTTTTTGCTCGATGTTGTATGGAGGGTAACCGCCAGAAGAGTTCTTCGATGTGTTCGCTTCCATCATGTTGAATAGACGATCGAAGCCGATTGCGTTGCGGTAAAGTGGAGTGAAATCTACAGTTCTCATAATGCTATCCTTTTAGTAAGCAATAGTCTTAGCTGTGAACTTTACTTAGATCGAACCTGTGTATGACCCAGTAAACAGCTAAGAGATTCAATTCGCATTCCTCGGGTTTCACCTCTATTGGCGACAACACTGGGACATGGCAATGAATCAATTTTTAAGTTGTGTGCTGCCAAAGTTATCCTCTATTGAGCGACACTCTAGAAACGGTTATGAAGGTTCTGTTTCTTCTCTTGTAGAGCAAGACAGTCATCCTCTTCACAACTAGATATGTGGATTGAGCAAAATAGTTTCAAGGGATTATTTTCAATTATTTTTCCAATCCAATATTTTTCAATACCTTACAAATACAAAAAAGCACTATCCAAAGGACAGTGCTTTTTAAAATTTTAGTTTTTTAAGACGAAGCTATTTCGTTTTAGTTCAAGGAAGAGGCGCGGAGCATACGAATGTATGTGAGCACCTCTGACACAGAAATTAAGCGAAAGAGCGAAGTATCAAAGAGACTAAACGTCTAGGTTAGCTACTTTCAGTGCGTTCTCTTCGATGAAGTTACGACGAGGCTCAACTTGATCACCCATTAGCGTCGTAAACAACAGATCAGCACCAACAGCGTCTTCGATCGTTACTTGCATCATACGGCGAGTTTCAGGATCCATTGTGGTTTCCCAAAGTTGATCTGGGTTCATCTCACCTAGACCTTTGTATCGCTGTAGGCTTAGACCACGACGAGACTCTTTCACTAACCAGTTCAGAGCTTCAACGAAGCTAGACACTTCTTGAGTACGCTCACCACGCTTAATGTAAGCGCCTTCTTCAATCAAGCCATCAAGAGCTTCAGACAAATCAGCTAACTTCGCAAACTCTTTAGAGTTAATCAGGTCAATGCTCAGTACGTGTTCATGAGTCACACCATGAGTACGAACCACAATCTTAGGAACGCTTAAACCTAGCTCTTCGTGTTTTTCAACTTCAAGGCTGTATTGGCTTGCACCTACTTCTTTCGCGTTTAGCTGCTCAACAAGCTGCTTACCCCAAGCTTCAACTACCGCGTCATCATGACACTGCTCAGCAGTTAGACGAGGAACGTAAATCAGTTCGTGAACTAATGCGCGTGGGTAACGGCGGCTCATACGATCAACTAGCTTGATGCCTGCATTGTATTGCTGAACAAGCTTCTCTAAACCTTCACCTGCAAATGCTGGCGCTTCAGGGTTTACGTGCAGTTCTGCATTGTCTAAAGCTAAAGATACTTGATACTGGTTCATCGCATCTTCATCTTTAATGTACTGCTCTTGCTTACCTTTCTTCACTTTGTAAAGTGGTGGTTGAGCAATGTAGATGTAGCCGCGTTCAATCAGCTCTGGCATTTGACGGTAGAAGAACGTCAGTAGCAGAGTACGGATGTGAGAACCATCGACATCGGCATCGGTCATGATGATGATGTTGTGGTAACGCAGTTTATCTGGGTTGTATTCGTCACGGCCAATACCACAACCAAGGGCTGTGATTAGCGTTGCCACTTCTTGAGAAGACAGCATTTTATCGAAACGTGCTTTCTCTACGTTAAGAATTTTACCTTTAAGCGGTAGGATTGCTTGGTTCTTACGGTTACGCCCCTGCTTAGCTGAACCGCCAGCAGAGTCTCCTTCCACAATGTATAGTTCAGACAGTGCAGGGTCTTTTTCCTGACAGTCAGCAAGCTTACCTGGAAGACCCGCTAAATCTAATGCGCCTTTACGACGAGTCATTTCACGAGCTTTACGCGCTGCATCACGAGCACGTGCTGCATCAATAATTTTAGAACAAACTGTTTTCGCTTCACCTGGGTTCTCAATCAGGAACTCAGACAACTTCTCACCCATTGTAGATTCAACGGCAGACTTCACTTCTGAAGAAACCAGTTTATCTTTAGTTTGGCTTGAGAACTTAGGATCAGGCACTTTAACAGAAACAATCGCCGTCAAACCTTCACGAGCATCATCACCAGAGGTCGCAGTCTTCGCTTTCTTAGAGAAGCCTTCCTTGTCCATGAAGCTGTTCAGAGTACGCGTTAGCGCCGCACGGAAACCCGCTAAGTGAGCACCACCATCACGTTGAGGGATGTTGTTGGTGAAACAGTAGATGTTTTCTTGATAGCCGTCATTCCACTGCATCGCAACTTCAACGGTAATACCGTCTTCACGCTCAGAGTTGAAGTGGAAGATTTTTTGGATGATTGGCGTTTTGTTGGTATTAAGGTGTTCAACAAACGCTTGGATACCGCCTTCGTATTCGAAGTGATCCATTTTGTCTTCTTCGCGCTCGTCAATTAGCTTAATTGACACGCCTGAGTTCAAGAATGATAGCTCACGTAGACGCTTAGCTAAAATGTCGTAATGGAACTCGATGTTAGTGAAGGTTTCTTCACTCGGCCAGAAACGAATCTCTGTACCTGTTTTATCCGTGTCACCGATAACTGCTAGTGGCGCTTGAGGCTCACCGTGGCTGTAGGTTTGAGTGTGGATTTTACCACCACGGTGGATAGTAAGAGTAACTTGCTTAGAAAGTGCGTTAACTACTGAAACACCAACACCGTGCAGACCACCAGATACTTTGTACGAGTTATCATCGAACTTACCACCAGCGTGAAGAACCGTCATGATTACTTCTGCTGCTGATACGTTTTCTTCTGGGTGCAATTCTGTTGGAATACCACGGCCGTCATCGCTCACAGACACAGAACTATCTTCATGGATAGTTACAATGATGTCATTACAGTGACCAGCTAGCGCTTCATCAATAGAGTTATCTACCACCTCAAAAACCATGTGGTGCAGACCGGTACCATCATCCGTGTCGCCAATGTACATTCCAGGACGCTTACGTACCGCATCCAGACCCTTCAGTACTTTAATACTCGATGAATCGTAATTATCTGACATAGTTACTCTCTGACTAATTATCCTTGCTCTATTTTGCCATGTTCCACATGAAACATCCTGCTATTTTCGTCATGCATATCTGCAATCTGATCAGCGGTAATAGAGCTTACAAAAACTTGAGCCTCGGTCGCCTTTAAGCACTCAGCAAGACGTGCGCGGCGTTGGCTATCTAATTCGGAAGCGAAGTCATCTATTAAATAGATACACTGCTTACCTGTCATTTGAGTGAGGTGTTGCCCTTGTGCTACTCGTAGCGCGCACACCATCAACTTCAATTGACCTCGTGACAAGACATCTTCCACTGGAGTGCCGTTCACTTTTATCTTCAGATCCGCTTTGTTTGGCCCACTAAAGGTGTAACCAAGCTGCTGATCCCTTTCAAAATTCTTTTCTAATATCTCAGCGTATGGGGTGTCTTTGTCCCAGCCACGATAATAGTTAATCTTTATCTCAAACTCAGGAAGGAAGGTCGCACAGATTTCTTCGGCGACTTCTTTGAGCTGATCAACGTAGGTGGCACGCCACTGACTGATGCTTTCGGCTAAACGGGCCAGTTCTTGGTCCCAATAGCTCAGCTCTCGATAGTGCGTTGCCGTTTTCAATAAGGCGTTTCGCTGCTTATTGAGGCGCTTTACCCTACCCCAAGCATCATAGAAGCCCGACTCACTGTGGAAAACTCCCCAGTCAATGAATGCTCGGCGATGCTTAGGCCCATCTGTCAGTAAATCAAACCCTTCGGGGTGAATCAACTGCAAAGGTAAGACTTGAGCTAACTGAGCCAACTTTTGCCCAGTTTGACCGCTTATTTTAACCTCTGTCGTGCCATCGCGCTGCTTATTAATGCCAATTGGCAGCTCAAATTGATCCGAGGTCATAAAACGGCCATGCACAAACAGCTCACTACACTCATTTTGTATAATACGACCGGTGAGTGAACTCTTGAATGAGCGACCGTGTCCGAGCAGATACACCGCTTCAAGGACACTGGTTTTGCCGCTTCCGTTAGCCCCTATAAGAAAGTTAAAGCCTGATGACGGTTGAATGTCACAGGCTTCAATATTTCTAAACTGCTTAACGATTAAGCGCGATAAAGGCATAACGTCTTCATATTAATCTTCAATCACGACTCGATAGGTCAACATTTGGCAGCTTATAAGCGAATAGGCATAACAACGTACATCGCGCTGTCATCTTGTGCGTTTTCAATAAGAGCACTCGCATTTGCGTCTGACATTGAGATGCGAACCTGTTCACAACGCAGTGTGTTCAGAACATCCAATACGTAACTTACGTTGAAGCCAATCTCTAGTGCGTCACCGTCGAAGTTAACATCGAGTACTTCTTCTGCTTCTTCTTGCTCTGGGTTGTTCGCTGTAATACGCATCTCACTATCAGCAAGGTTAACGCGAACACCACGGAATTTTTCATTAGATAGAATCGCAGCACGAGAAAATGCTGAACGTAATTCATCACAACCCGCTTCAAGCGTCTTGGTGGTATTTTGCGGCATTACGCGGCGATAATCAGGGAAACGACCATCAACCAGCTTAGAAGTGAAGACATAGTTGTTCACTTCAGCACGCACGTTAGAGTTACCAATTTGCAGCGTTACTGGTTGTTCAGGTGCATCCAATAACTTCACTAGCTCTTGAACACCTTTACGAGGAACAATGATCTGCTTCTGAGCAAAATCTGCCCCTAGCTGTGCTTGAGATACTGCCATACGGTGGCCATCGGTCGCCACGCTGCGCAAGATAGAACCTTCAATCTCAAACAACATACCGTTGAGGTAGTAACGAACATCTTGGTTCGCCATTGAGAATTGTGTTTTCTCGATAAGACCGCGAAGTTCAGCTTGTGTCACTGACACTTCAACTTCGCTGCTCCAGTCTTCAATATTTGGAAAATCTGCCGCAGGTAATGTTGCTAATGAGAAGCGGCTACGACCAGAGCGAACCTGAATGCGGTCACCATCCAATACCACAGTAATCACTGAGTTATCTGGCAATCCACGACAGATATCCAGAAACTTACGTGAAGGTACGGTGATACTGCCTGCTTCGAAATCACCTTCAAGCGTTACACGGCTGATCAGTTCAACTTCTAGATCCGTCGCTGTCATCGACAACACGTTATCTTCTACTTTAATCAGTAGGTTTCCTAGAATTGGAAGCGTTGGCCTGCCACCGAGTGCGCCAGATACTTGTTGTAATGGCTTAATCAGATGACTACGTTCAATGGTAAATTTCATATCTTGCTCTTACGGTCTAAATGGCACTGCGTAATAGTACGTGGCCAAGATTCTGCTTATTAAGGTTAAGAATACTGTGTATTAAGAAGAAAGGGTACGAATCAAGTTCGAATAATCTTCTTTAATGTCGTGACTCTCTTCACGCAGCTGAGCAATCTTACGACAAGCATGCAGCACAGTTGTGTGGTCACGACCACCGAATGCATCGCCAATCTCAGGCAAACTGTGGTTTGTTAGCTCTTTAGCCAATGCCATCGCCAATTGACGTGGACGAGCAACTGAACGAGAGCGACGTTTAGACAATAGATCAGCGACTTTGATTTTATAGTACTCGGCTACTGTCTTCTGAATGTTATCAATGGTTACCAGCTTCTCTTGCAGTGCAAGTAGATCACGCAGTGCTTCACGCACAAAATCAATCGTGATCGGACGGCCAGTGAAGTTTGCATTTGCAATAACACGGTTCAATGCGCCTTCCAGTTCACGAACATTAGAACGTAAACGCTTAGCAATAAAGAACGCCACTTCATCCGCAAGGTGAATTTGGTGGTCTTCTGCTTTCTTCATCAAGATCGCAACACGAGTCTCAAGCTCTGGTGGCTCAATCGCTACCGTCAACCCCCAACCGAAGCGAGATTTAAGACGATCTTCTACCCCATTGATCTCTTTTGGATAACGGTCTGAAGTGAGGATGATCTGTTGGTTGCCTTCAAGCAGCGCATTAAAGGTATGGAAAAACTCTTCTTGAGAACGCTCTTTATTAGCAAAGAATTGGATGTCATCGATAAGCAATGCATCAACACTACGGTAGTAGCGCTTAAATTCTTCGATCGCGTTGTTTTGCAGTGCCTTTACCATATCCTGAACAAAACGCTCTGAGTGCATGTAAACCACTTTCGCATTCGGCTTATTATCAACAATGGCGTTACCCACCGCATGCAACAAGTGCGTTTTACCTAGACCAGTGCCGCCGTATAAGAACAACGGGTTGTAGGCTGTTCCTGGGTTATCAGAAACCTGACGTGCCGCAGCCAAACCTAGTTGGTTCGACTTACCTTCAACAAAGTTGTTGAACTTATGTTTTGGGTTCACGTTTGAGCGATGGTTAAGGTCAACCGCTACAGGCTCTTCATCACGCCAGTTATTATGGACAGGCTTGCGAGCTTGTAATTGCGCAGGTGCCGAAGACTCAGCGGCCACGTCGGCTGCAGTGCGAGTGCGAGTCGGGGCCGGTGTCGCAGGCTTTGGTGCAATCACACGCTTGCTTCCCACTTCAAAATGAAGATGTGGGATATCGTTACCGCAATATTCTTGCAGTAAGCGGTTAATGCTATTTAGATACTTATCACGAACCCAATCGAGTACGAAACGGTTCGGGGCAAATAGAGTTAGAGTATTGTCATTGAGTTCCGCTTGTAACGGACGAACCCACATACTGAATTCTGTAGCTGGTAACTCTTCTTGAAGCTGTTGCAAACACTGCAACCAAAGCGAAGATGACACGGTGCCCTCACTCTATTTAAGTAATATGAAATGACTGCTAATTTTACCTGTTGATAAGTCAGATCACCAGCAATTGATCACAGATCCAGTGAATAAGATCCAAGTTATTCACAATAAATTTGTAATTTATCGGTGGATCCACACATCTTGCCCCTACTTTACTCACACAATGATCCACTTATGCCCGGATCCTTGCTAGTTATCCCCAAATCGGGAATTCAATCTGGTTATGGTTAATAACATCTGGTTATTTATTCTATTGAGCATTTTCCCAGTAACATCCAATCCCATAAATATAAGGAGTTACCAAATGAATAACTGGATTAAGGCTGCAATTGCGGCTATCGCACTCTCTGCTGCTACTGTTCAAGCTGCGACTGAAGTTAAAGTCGGCATGTCTGGTCGCTACTTCCCATTTACTTTCGTTAAGCAAGACCAGCTACAAGGTTTTGAAGTGGATTTATGGGATGAGATCGGTAAACGTAACGACTACAAAGTTGAATACGTAACAGCTAACTTCTCTGGTCTGTTTGGTCTTCTTGAAACGGGTCGCATCGACACCATTTCAAACCAAATTACAATGACGGATGCACGTAAAGCGAAATACCTATTCGCAGACCCATACGTAGTAGACGGCGCACAAATTACCGTTCGTAAAGGTAATGACAGCATTAAGGGGATCGAAGACCTTGAAGGCAAGACGGTTGCAGTAAACCTAGGCTCAAACTTTGAACAACTGCTTCGCAGCTACGACAAAGATGGCAAGATCAATGTAAAAACCTACGATACAGGTATTGAGCATGATGTCGCACTGGGCCGTGCCGATGCATTCGTAATGGATCGCTTATCAGCACTAGAGCTTATCAAGAAGACTGGTCTACCATTACAACTAGCAGGACAGCCATTCGAAACCATTGAAAACGCTTGGCCTTTCGTGGACAACGATAACGGCAAAAAACTGCAAGCCGAAGTAAACAAAGCATTAGCAGCAATGCGCGCAGATGGTACGTTAGAAAGTATCTCTCAGAAATGGTTTGGTGCAGACATTACTCAGAAGTAATCACTCACTTTCACCATTCAAGGCCCACTGCTTTATACAGCGGTGGGCTTTTTGCTTTTGTGCACTGATTAAAAAACCTGATAGAACAGTACTTCCAAATAGAACAACACTTCCAATAAAAATACGAGATAGATTATGGGATTTGACTTTAATTACATGCTAGAGCTGTTGCCGATACTACTGAAGTATTTAGGCACCACGATGGAGATGGCGACTTGGGGCTTGTTCTTTGCTCTGATCCTGTCTCTGATACTGGCGAATATTCGTGTATTCAAAATCCCAGTACTCGACCAATTGAGCCAACTGTACATTAGCTTCTTCCGAGGTACACCATTGTTGGTACAGCTGTTCCTCCTTTACTATGGCTTACCACAAGTATTCCCGTGGATGGTTGGGTTGGATGCATTCAGCGCCGCTGTGATTGGCTTAACCCTGCACTTTGCCGCGTATATGGCAGAAAGTATTCGTGCCGCGATTATCGGTATTGATCGCAGCCAAATGGAAGCCAGTCTTTCGGTAGGTATGACCACCAGTCAAGCCATGCGTCGCGTGATCTTGCCACAAGCAACTCGCGTGGCACTGCCATCATTGATGAACTACTTCATCGACATGATTAAATCGACTTCACTTGCATTCACCCTAGGTGTCGCCGAAATCATGGCTAAAGCTCAGATGGAGGCTTCTTCAAGTTTCCGCTTCTTCGAGGCTTTCTTAGCGGTGGCGCTGATTTACTGGGGCGTGGTGGTTATCCTCACTCGTATTCAAATCTGGGCCGAAGTGAAACTGAATAAGGCATATGTACGATGATCAAATTACAAAATATCCACAAGCAGTTTGGTGACACCGAAGTTTTGAAAGGGATCGACCTAGAAATCAAACAAGGTGAGATTATTGTCATCATAGGCTCAAGTGGTACTGGTAAGTCTACCCTGCTGCGTTGTGTGAATTTTCTAGAGCAAGCCGATCAAGGCACGATTTCGATTGATGACATCAAGGTTGATACTCAGAAACACACTAAGGCAGAGGTGCTTGCACTGCGTCGTAAGACCGGTTTTGTGTTCCAAAACTATGCACTGTTCGCTCACCAAACCGCGAGACAGAATATTGCTGAAGGTTTAATTACTGTTCGTGGTTGGAAAAAGCAGCAAGCCCATGAAAAAGCACAACAAATACTTGATGATATTGGCTTAGGTGACAAAGGTGATAGCTACCCAGCAGCTCTCTCAGGTGGCCAACAACAACGGGTGGGTATTGGCCGTGCAATGGCACTACAACCAGAGCTATTATTGTTTGATGAGCCGACTTCAGCGCTCGATCCTGAGTGGGTTGGCGAAGTGCTTAACCTAATGAAAAAGCTGGCAAATCAGCACCAAACCATGCTGGTGGTTACCCATGAAATGCAGTTCGCTAGAGAGGTCGCAGACCGAGTGATCTTCATGGCTGACGGTCATATTGTCGAGCAGGGATCTCCACAGGATATTTTTGGTAATCCACAGGATCCTAAATTAAAAAAATTCTTAAATAAGGTTGGGATCGACTAAGGATCCTTGTGATTTTAGTTATTCTACGTATAATCCCCCGACCGGAATTTTAGTTAACCCAATCATTGACACTTTTTGTGACAGTGATTACAATTCCGCCTCTTTGTTGAGAGGCGTCGGTTTTCCTTTCTTATATAAAGAAGAGAAAAAATGCCCACGCCGGGTTTAACAAAAACCTAAAACTACTGATCAGTAAGGTAATTACAATGAAACGCACTTTTCAACCTACAGTTCTAAAGCGTAAGCGTACTCACGGTTTCCGTGCTCGCATGGCTACTAAGAACGGTCGCGCAACAATCAATGCACGTCGTGCAAAAGGCCGTAAGCGTCTTTCTAAGTAATCTTTGATTATTTTGAATAAGCTAGCCTTCGGTCGGGAGTTACGCTTGTTAACTCCCGAACATTATCAAAATGTCTTCAAGCAAGCTCATCGAGCAGGCTCCCCTCATTTCACCATCATTGCCCGAAATAACTCTCTTTCAAATCCTCGTCTTGGATTAGCCGTTCCGAAAAAGCAGATTAAAACCGCCGTGGGTCGTAACCGATTCAAGCGTCTTACTCGTGAAAGCTTTCGTAACACTCAACACAAACTTCCTAACAAAGATTTTGTTGTAATCGCTAAGAAGAGCGCGCAAGATTTAAGCAATGAAGAAATGTTCAAGCTACTCGACAAATTATGGCTTCGCCTGTCTCGCCCTTCGCGTGGATAGCGCTAATACCCATCTATTTTTATAGATGGTTTATTAGTCCACTCATCGGCCCACGCTGCCGATTTACTCCAACCTGCTCTTTATATGCGATAGAAGCGTTGAAAGCTCACGGTTTTGTAAAAGGGTGTTGGTTATCAGGCAAACGTCTATTAAAATGCCATCCTTTGAACGAAGGGGGCTTTGACCCCGTTCCACCAGTCCAAAAACAAGACAGAGATAAATAACGATGGATTCTCAACGTAATATCCTGTTAATCGCATTGGCTTTGGTTTCTTTCCTACTGTTCCAACAATGGAACGTAGCTCAGAATCCAGCACCACAAGCGGTTGAGCAGGCACAATCTGGCAGCACCCTACCAGCGCCATCTTATGCAGATGATCTAGACCCGGCTCCTGGTCAAGTTGCTTCTTCTGCTAAAACTATCACAGTAACAACTGATGTACTGACTCTGTCAATTGATACGGTTGGTGGTGATGTAGTTAAAGCAAACCTAAACGATTACTCTGCTGAGTTCGATTCTGAAGATACGTTTGTTCTTCTTAAAAATGAACCAGGTCACCAATTTATCGCTCAAAGCGGTCTAGTGGGTCCTCAAGGTATCGATTTAAGCAGCACTAACCGCCCTAGCTACACGGTTTCAGCAGATAGCTTTACGCTAGCTGAAGGTCAAGATGAACTACGCATCCCAATGACTTACCAAGCGAACGGCCTTGATTACACAAAAACATTCGTACTTAAACGCGGCAGCTACGCGATTGACGTTGAATACGATGTAATCAACAACTCTGGCAATAACGCAACATTCGGCATGTACGCTCACCTACGTCAAAACGTTATGGATGACGGTGGTAGCCTAACAATGCCAACTTACCGTGGTGGTGCTTACTCTACGGAAGATACGCGTTACAAAAAATACAGCTTCGACGATATGCAAGATCGCAACCTGTCTCTTAACCTAGCAAACGGTCAAGGTTGGGCAGCGATGATTCAGCACTACTTTGCAAGTGCTTGGATTCCACGCGACGAAGCAGGCAGCAACCTTTATACTCGTGTCATTGGTAACCTTGGCGATATCGGTGTTCGCATGCCGAACAAGACCATTGCTACTGGCGACGAAGCAAGCTTCAAAGCAACGCTTTGGGTTGGTCCTAAACTTCAAGACCAAATGGCTGCTGTTGCACCAAACCTAGACCTAGTAGTTGACTACGGTTGGTTATGGTTTATTGCTAAACCACTTCATACTCTGCTTTCATTCATTCAAGGCATCGTTGTGAACTGGGGTCTGGCAATCATCTGTCTAACTTTCATCGTTCGTGGTGCTATGTACCCACTAACGAAAGCTCAGTACACGTCTATGGCGAAAATGCGTATGCTTCAGCCTAAGCTGACTGCAATGCGTGAGCGTATTGGCGACGACCGTCAACGCATGAGCCAAGAAATGATGGAGCTTTATAAGAAAGAGAAAGTAAACCCACTAGGTGGCTGTTTACCTATCCTTCTACAAATGCCTATCTTCATTTCGCTATACTGGGCACTAATGGAGTCTGTTGAACTGCGTCACTCACCGTTCTTCGGTTGGATTACTGACCTTTCAGCACAAGACCCATACTACATCTTGCCACTTCTGATGGGTGCTTCAATGTTCCTAATCCAGAAGATGAGCCCGACAACTGTAACGGATCCAATGCAGCAGAAGATCATGACCTTTATGCCGGTTATGTTCACATTCTTCTTCCTGTTCTTCCCTTCAGGTCTGGTTCTTTACTGGCTAGTATCGAACATCGTAACTCTGATTCAGCAAACGCTTATCTACCGCGCGCTGGAAAAGAAAGGCTTACATTCTAAGTAAGTTCGATAATAGAAAGAGATAAAGAAAGGCGACCAAAAGGTCGCCTTTTTGTTTTTAGCTGATTACAATTCAGCTAATTGATTAATCGTGAGCGCCCCTTTTTGGCTTTCACATGCTAGCAGGCACAACTATGACTACAGATACGATTGTTGCTCAAGCGACTGCACCCGGCCGTGGCGGCGTCGGTATTATTCGCGTTTCAGGCCCACAAGCAGCCCAAGTTGCGCTTGAAGTTACCGGCAAAGTGCTGAAACCACGTTACGCTGAGTACACCCCTTTTAAGTCTCACGATGGTTTAGAGCTAGACCAGGGCATCGCGCTTTACTTCCCTAACCCGCACTCATTTACCGGTGAAGACGTATTAGAGCTACAAGGCCACGGTGGCCCTGTGGTAATGGATATGCTCATCAAACGCATCCTCGCGATTCCAGGGCTACGCGCAGCACGCCCAGGTGAATTTTCGGAGCGTGCCTTCTTGAACGACAAGATGGATTTAACCCAAGCAGAAGCCATTGCCGACCTCATTGATGCCAGTTCAGAAGAAGCGGCGAAATCAGCCCTGCAATCGCTGCAAGGTGAGTTTTCAAAGCGCATTAATACGCTGGTGGATTCTCTGATTCACTTACGCATCTATGTTGAAGCCGCTATCGACTTCCCAGAAGAAGAGATTGATTTCCTTGCTGACGGTAAAGTCAGCGCTGACTTACAAGCTATCATCGACAACCTCGAAGCGGTTCGCCAAGAAGCCAATCAAGGTGCCATCATGCGCGAAGGCATGAAGGTGGTGATTGCAGGTCGTCCTAATGCCGGTAAGTCGAGCTTACTGAATGCATTATCGGGTAAAGACTCCGCGATTGTGACTGATATTGCTGGTACCACGCGTGATGTACTGCGTGAACATATCCATATTGATGGTATGCCACTGCACATTATTGATACCGCAGGCCTGCGTGAAGCCTCGGATGAAGTAGAAAAAATCGGTATTGAACGCGCTTGGGAAGAAATTGCCCAAGCCGATCGCGTTTTATTTATGGTCGATGGTACCACTACCGATGCAACCGACCCGAAAGATATCTGGCCCGATTTCGTTGATCGTCTACCGAATAATATCGGAATGACCGTGATTCGTAACAAAGCCGATCAAACAGGTGAAGATCTTGGAATTTGCCATGTTAATGATCCAACTCTGATTCGACTGTCAGCAAAAACGGGACAAGGCGTTGATGCACTACGTAATCACTTAAAAGATTGCATGGGCTTTGCTGGCGGTAATGAAGGTGGCTTCATGGCACGTCGTCGCCACTTAGATGCCCTAGAGCGCGCATCTGAGCACCTAGATATTGGTCAGCAACAGCTCGAAGGCTATATGGCAGGTGAAATCTTGGCAGAAGAGCTACGTATAACGCAGCAACACCTTAACGAGATTACTGGTGAGTTCAGCTCCGATGACCTACTCGGCCGTATCTTCACCTCTTTCTGTATTGGTAAATAACCTTTAAAGGCTAGCTCATGCTGGCCTTTTTCTTTAGTAAGGACAGCTTAATGATCCACATTATTACAGGTAGCACCTTAGGTGGTGCTGAGTACGTTGGCGATCACCTTAATGATCTTCTTGAAGAACAAGGTCATGAGATAAGCCTTCATAATCAACCTGAATACAATGACATCCCCCAACAAGGTTTTTGGTTGCTGGTGACTTCTACTCATGGTGCTGGCGAATTTCCAGATAATATTAAGCCATTTATCGACGGACTGACCCAGCAATCTCCAGATTTAAGCCAGGTTCGCTTTGCTGTCGTGGCGCTTGGAGATTCGAGTTACGATACCTTCTGCTTGGCGGGTAAATCAGCCCACAGCCAGATGAAAGAGCTCGGTGCTCAACCTATTTGTGACTGTTTTACCATCGATGTATTGGAAACTCCGGTACCAGAAGACGCTGCAGAAGCGTGGTTTAACGATCATAGCGACCAGTTTTAACCTCTACCTTCTCTCAAAAAGCGGCTTATGCCGCTTTTTTTGTCTCTGAACAACGCGATTGTGAATAACTTTTTTTCAAAAACATCGAAAATTAGCGATCTATTCTCAATTTCTTCTGTGGATAAGATCATACATATACGGTGATTAACCTATAGTTATCCAAATAACAAGTTTTAGGCTAATTTCCTCCTGTGAATAAGTAGCTATTTTGATCCCAGCTAATCCTCATCCTGATCAAAGTTAGATCACATCATTTGATCCAAAAAAGATCCATGATCTCGTTGATCATTTTCGAGTTATCCACAGATGACCTCGATCCTAATAATAGATCTAATAAAAGATCTCCTTAAAGATCTTATCTATATTAATTAAAAACAGCTTTTTCGAAAAATCCCAAAAACGTTTTCTCAGGCTATGAAAACAGGTAGAATATCGCTCCTTTTTATCAATCTAGAAAACGTTTGAATACCTGAGGTCGGTTCATGCTTTATCACGAAAAATTTGACGTCATCGTTGTTGGTGGTGGCCATGCAGGAACGGAAGCCGCACTCGCATCTGCACGTACTGGTCAAAGTACGTTATTACTTACTCATAATATCGATACATTAGGACAAATGTCTTGTAACCCAGCCATTGGCGGGATCGGTAAGGGCCACTTGGTAAAAGAGGTCGATGCAATGGGTGGATTAATGGCGCAAGCTATTGATCATGCAGGTATTCAGTTCAGAACATTGAACGCATCAAAAGGCCCAGCAGTTCGTGCTACTCGTGCACAAGCTGACCGCGCACTTTACAAAGCTTTTGTTCGTAACGTTCTTGAAAACACGCCAAACCTGACTTTGTTCCAACAGTCGGTTGATGACTTGATCGTTGAACAGGATCAAGTGGTGGGTGTGGTAACACAGATGGGTCTTAAGTTCCGCGCAAGAGCTGTGGTTCTGACTGTGGGTACATTCCTAGGCGGAAAGATCCATATAGGTATGGAAAGTTCTTCTGGTGGTCGTGCTGGCGATCCACCATCGATCGCACTGGCTGACCGTCTTCGTGATCTTCCATTCCGAGTTGATCGCCTGAAAACAGGTACACCTCCTCGTATCGATGCGCGTAGCGTTGATTTTTCTGAGCTTGAGGTTCAGCACGGTGATAATCCGACGCCTGTTTTCTCGTTCATGGGTAGCCGAGCTCAACAACCTCGTCAAATTCCATGTTACATCACGCATACCAATGAAAATACGCATGACGTAATTCGCGCTAATCTCGATCGTAGCCCAATGTATGCGGGTGTTATTGAAGGTATTGGCCCTCGCTACTGTCCTTCAATTGAAGACAAAGTGATGCGTTTTGCTGACAAGAACAGCCACCAGATTTTTATTGAGCCTGAAGGTCTAACGACTCATGAGCTATACCCGAATGGTATCTCTACCAGTCTGCCTTTTGATGTACAGGTTCAAATTGTTCGTTCGATGAAGGGTTTTGAAAATGCTCATATCGTTCGCCCTGGCTATGCGATTGAGTACGATTTCTTTGATCCTCGCGACCTTAAGCTGACTTACGAAACTAAGTTTATCAAAGGTCTATTCTTTGCGGGTCAAATCAACGGTACCACTGGCTACGAAGAAGCAGCTGCACAAGGCTTAATGGCGGGTCTGAACGCGAGTTTGTTTACTCAAGGCAAAGAAGGCTGGAGTCCGCGTCGTGACCAAGCTTACATGGGCGTGCTTATTGACGACCTATCGACCATGGGTACCAAAGAACCTTACCGCATGTTTACGTCTCGTGCGGAATACCGTTTGCTGCTTCGTGAAGACAATGCTGATATCCGTTTGACTGAAAAGTCGCGTGAACTTGGCCTTGTCGATGACGCTCGTTGGTCTCGTTTCAACGAGAAGATGGAAAACATGGAGAAGGAGCGTCAACGTCTGAAAGAAACATGGATTAATCCAAAATCTGAAGATATTGATCAACTGAACCAAATTCTGAAAACACCAATGTCTCGTGAAGCGAGTGGTGAAGATCTTCTTCGTCGCCCGGAAATGACTTATTCACAGCTAACCGCACTGGATCGTTTTGGTCCTGCACTGGAAGATCAACAAGC
Organism: Vibrio sp. T20; assembly: GCF_007858795.1. Taxonomy (NCBI): domain Bacteria; kingdom Pseudomonadati; phylum Pseudomonadota; class Gammaproteobacteria; order Vibrionales; family Vibrionaceae; genus Vibrio; species Vibrio sp. T20. Next base: position 46,397 of record NZ_VFEB01000256.1, on the reverse strand, counting down.
GTCTGAGCAAGTTGAGATCCAAGTGAAGTACGATGGTTACATTCAGCGTCAACAAGACGAAATTGAAAAATCACTGCGTCATGAAAACACCAAACTGCCTGCTGATATCGATTACAGCAAGGTGAAAGGACTTTCTAACGAAGTGGTTCTTAAACTAACGACAGCTAAGCCTGACTCAATTGGTATTGCTTCGCGAATCTCAGGTATTACACCTGCAGCAATCTCAATTCTGTTGGTCTACTTGAAAAAACACGGCCTGTTGAAAAAGGGTGAGGAAGCATAATGAGCGCATTACGCGAAAAACTGGATCACCTGATTGGCCAGACTGAACTTGAAGTATCTGAAAAACAACGTGGCCAATTGGTTGGCTACGTTGAGTTACTGAACAAGTGGAACAAAGCTTATAACCTAACATCTGTTCGTGACCCGCAAGAAATGATGGTGAAACATATCTTAGATAGCATCATTGTTAGCACTCACTTACAAGGCAAGCGCTTTATCGACGTTGGCACGGGACCTGGTCTTCCTGGGATTCCGCTCTCAATCATGAATCCAGACTGCGAGTTTTACTTGCTAGACAGCCTAGGTAAGCGTATTCGTTTTATCAAACAGGTGATTCATGAATTGGGTATCGACAACGTGGTACCGGTTCAAAGTCGCGTTGAGGAGTTTCAACCAGAAGAAAAGTTTGATGCAGTGCTCAGTCGCGCATTTGCGTCAATGACAGACATGGTAGAGTGGTGTCACCATTTACCTAAAGAGCAATCCGGTGTATTTTTGGCTCTTAAGGGACAACATCCTAGAGATGAAATCGACCTGTTACCTGAATGGTGTTCAGTGACAGACATTAAAGCTTTGCAAGTGCCAGAGCTTGATGGAGAGCGTCATCTAGTTACTTTATCGCGTCAGGGATAATCAGCGAGGCCATAGTGGGTAGAATCGTAGCAATTGCCAACCAAAAGGGTGGCGTAGGAAAAACAACAACTTGCATTAATTTAGCAGCATCAATGGCGGCAACAAAACGCAAGATATTGGTTGTTGACCTCGATCCTCAAGGTAATGCCACTATGGCGAGCGGTGTCGACAAGTATCAAGTTGAAGCAACTGCTTACGATTTGTTGGTTGAAGACACCCCATTTGATGAAGTAGTTTGCCGAAGTACGTCTGGCAATTATGACCTCATCGCCGCGAACGGTGATGTTACTGCAGCAGAAATCAAGTTGATGGAAGTGTTTGCTCGTGAAGTTCGTTTAAAAAATGCACTCGAATCCATTCGCAATAACTATGATTTCATCTTTATTGATTGCCCGCCCTCATTAAACCTTCTTACAATCAACGCGATGGCTGCGGCCGACTCCGTATTGGTTCCTATGCAATGTGAATACTTTGCTTTGGAAGGTTTGACTGCATTGATGGATACCATCAGTAAGCTAGCGGCTGTTGTAAACGAGAACCTGAAGATCGAAGGTCTTCTGCGTACTATGTACGATCCTCGCAACCGCTTATCGAACGAAGTATCTGATCAACTCAAAAAACACTTTGGTAGCAAAGTCTACCGAACTGTGATCCCTAGAAATGTGCGTCTGGCAGAAGCCCCAAGTCACGGCAAGCCAGCAATGTACTACGACAAATATTCCGCAGGAGCTAAGGCTTATCTTGCTCTTGCAGGCGAAATGTTGCGTCGTGAAGAAGTCCCAGTATAGGTCCAATCAAAGGAATTCGCTCAATGTCTAAGCGTGGTTTAGGAAAAGGGCTAGATGCATTGCTTGCAACTAGCTCATTGGCTCGTGAAAAACAGCAAGTTGCTTCTCATAGTCAGGCGTTGTCGGCTGATGGTGAGCTTATCGAACTGGCTGTTGGTTGCTTGAAGCCTGGTGTATATCAACCGCGTAAGGATATTGCGCCTGAAGCGCTAGAAGAGCTGGCTGCATCAATTCAATCTCAAGGCATTATCCAACCTATCGTTGTTCGCCCATTGGCGCACGACCAGTTCGAGATTATTGCTGGTGAACGTCGTTGGAGAGCGGCTCGTCAAGCTGGCCTTAAACAAGTGCCATGTCTGATCAAGAGAGTCGAAGACAAGGCTGCGATCGCGATGGCATTGATTGAGAATATTCAGCGTGAAGACCTGAATGTCATCGAAGAAGCACAAGCGCTAGAGCGCTTACAGAACGAATTTGAACTGACACACCAACAAGTCGCTGAAGTGATTGGTAAATCGAGAGCGACGGTTAGTAACTTATTACGTCTAAATCAATTAGAAAATGAAGTAAAAGGTTTAGTTTCAAATAAACAACTGGAAATGGGGCATGCTCGAGCATTGCTTGCGCTTGAAGGTGATACCCAGGTTGAAGCAGCAAACACTGCAGCGACCAAAAAAATGACCGTGCGTCAAACGGAGCAGCTTGTTAAAAAGTGTTTAAAACCAGACGTTGAGCCAGAATCGAAGCCTGAAGACACAGAAGCTATCGAACTTTCACGAAGACTCACGGAAAAATTGCAAGCAAACGTTTCAGTCACTCGTTCTGTTAGCGGTAAGTCAAAAGTAATAATTACTCTTGATGAGCCTCACAAATTAGAGCAACTTATTGCTAAACTAGAGTACTAAATGAGATAATTGATTTAGGTCAATTATGTAATAAAAAAGTGATTTCGTACAAAAGTTGTCGGTTTGTATGCAAAAATGTAAATGATTGCTGCGTTGTTGTTGCAATCAATTTGGCTGAACGTATAATTTTCGCCAATTTCTCGGCACGCTTTTAAGCGAGTGGTAAAGTGGGCTTAAAAGAGGAACGAATACATGGTAGCGGCGTTAGCAAGACCAGGACGAGTGCTTGCAAAGCAAATGTTATTGATCGAGCTTAGCGCGGTTATATTAGTGGCGGTAGGGTTAGGTTTAGCTGTTAATCCTGATTGGGGTTTTGCTGCATTAATCGGTGGCGGTATTTTTGTCATCGCGAATGTAGTGTTTTGTGTGTGTGCTTTCCTATTTTGTGGAGCTCGTGCAACTAAGTTAGTTGCGGCGTCGTTCTATGCAGGCGAAGCGCTAAAAATTCTAATCACAGTTCTACTATTCTCTATTGTCTACATGTATATGCAGGTGGAATTAATTCCCCTCAAACTGACCTATTTACTGGTTCTAGGTATTAATATCTTTGCGCCAGTGCTTTTCATTAACAATAAAAAATAGGATGAGTTATGGCTGCGCCAACAGCATCCGGATACATTGAACACCATTTACAAAACCTTTCTTTAGCTAAGTTTGGTCTTGTAGAGGAGACAAGTTTCTGGAACGTACATATAGACAGTCTGTTTTTTTCGGTGTTGACAGGGATGTTATTCCTTTGGGTTTTTCGCTCAGTCGCTAAGAAAGCAACAGTAGGTGTACCTGGTAAGCTTCAGTGTTTTGTTGAAATGGTAGTGGAATTCGTTGGTGACAACGTTAAAGAAACTTTCCATGGCCGCAACCCTCTGATTGCCCCACTAGCACTGACTATATTCTGCTGGATTATCATTATGAACTTGATGGACTTAGTGCCTATTGATTTCTTACCATATCCTGCAGAGCATTGGCTAGGTATCCCTTACTTGAAAGTGGTTCCTACTGCTGATGTTAATATAACAATGGCAATGGCTTTAGGTGTTTTTGCTCTGATGATCTACTACAGCATCAAAGTAAAAGGTCTAGGCGGATTTGCTAAAGAATTGGCACTGCATCCATTTAATCACCCAATCATGATTCCATTTAACTTGGTACTTGAGGTAATTTCGTTACTAGCGAAGCCACTATCTCTAGGTATGCGTTTATTTGGTAATATGTTTGCGGGTGAGGTGGTGTTTATTCTTATCGCGGCAATGCTACCGTGGTATTTACAATGGGTAGGTGCACTACCTTGGGCTATCTTCCATATCTTGGTTATTTTGATTCAAGCGTTTGTTTTCATGATGTTGACAATCGTTTACTTATCAATGGCTCATGAAGATAGTGATCACTAAAAAAATTTTTAAGCTTTATTCTAACTATTAATGTTAATCGGAGAACGTAAATGGAAACTGTACTAAGTTTTTCAGCAATCGCTGTTGCTATTATTGTTGGTCTTTGTGCCGTAGGTACTGCAATTGGTTTTGCTATTCTTGGTGGTAAATTCCTAGAAGGCGCTGCGCGTCAACCTGAAATGGCTCCAATGCTACAAGTTAAGATGTTCATCATCGCTGGTCTACTGGATGCTGTTCCAATGATCGGTATCGTAATCGCACTACTATTCACGTTTGCTAACCCATTTGTTGGTCAACTAGCAGGCTAATTAACTCTTAATAGTTAATTAAATTTTTGTAGTTGATTCTTAACGAGGGGTAGCTGTTGTGAATATGAACGCAACTCTGTTAGGTCAAGCAATTGCTTTTTCATTGTTTGTTTGGTTCTGCATGAAATATGTATGGCCACCAATCATGCAAGCAATTGAAGAACGTCAGAAAAAAATTGCTGACGGTCTAGTAGCCGCTGAACGCGCTGCTAAAGACTTGAACCTGGCACAAGCCAACGCTTCTGAGCAAATGAAAGAAGCAAAGCGCACTGCAACTGAGGTTATTGATCAGGCAAACAAACGTAAAGCTCAAATTATTGATGAAGCTCGCGAAGAAGCTCAGGCAGAACGCCAGAAAATCTTAGCGCAAGCTGAAGCAGAAATTGAAGCAGAGCGTACACGTGCCCGTGATGACCTGCGCAAACAAGTCGCAACTCTGGCTATAGCTGGTGCTGAGAAAATCCTTGAGCGTACAATCGATAAAGATGTACACGATGATCTTCTTAACAACATTACTGCAAAACTTTAAAGCAAGGGGCTGTATATGTCTGATTTGACTACAATCGCACGCCCCTATGCTAAAGCAGCGTTTGACTTTGCGGTAGATAAAGGTGAGCTAGACCAATGGGGTCAGATGCTTACTTTTGCTGCCGAAGTGGCACAAAATGATGATGTTCATAATTTATTAAGCGGTTCTATGACTGCTGAAAAATTAGCTGAAGTATTCATTGTAATTTGTGGCGAACAATTTGATGAATTCGGTCAGAACTTGATTAAAGTGATGGCAGAGAATGGCCGCTTGATGGCTTTTCCTGATGTTTGTAAACAGTTCTTATTGCTCAAACAAGAGTATGAGAAAGAGATCGACGTTGAAGTAACTTCAGCGGTAGAACTTTCTGAAGAACAACGCGCAGAGATCAGCAGCAAATTGGAACAGCGCTTAGCGCGCAAAGTTCAGCTGAATTGCAGTATAGATGAGACTCTACTTAGTGGAGTTATTATTCGAGCCGGAGACCTAGTCATCGATAACTCAGCGCGCAGTCGTTTAGACCGCCTGAGCGATGCATTGCAGTCTTAATGGGGATTGGAGCATGCAACTTAATTCCACTGAAATTAGCGATCTAATTAAACAACGTATTGAATCTTTCGACGTTGTTAGTGAAGCTCGCAATGAAGGTACTATCGTTTCTGTAAGCGATGGCATCCTTAGCATCCACGGCCTAGCGGACGTGATGCAAGGTGAAATGATCGAACTACCGGGTGGCCGTTACGCTCTAGCACTAAACTTGAACCGTGATTCGGTTGGTGCTGTTGTAATGGGCCCGTATGCTGACCTACAGGAAGGCATGAAAGTTACAGGTACTGGTCGTATTCTAGAAGTACCAGTAGGTCCTGAAATGCTTGGTCGTGTTGTAAACACGCTAGGTGAGCCAATTGATGGTAAAGGTCCAATCGAAGCTAAATTGACTTCGCCTGTAGAAATTATCGCACCAGGTGTAATCGACCGTAAATCGGTAGATCAACCTGTTCAAACTGGTTACAAGTCGGTTGACTCAATGATCCCTATCGGTCGTGGTCAACGTGAACTAGTAATCGGTGACCGTCAGACTGGTAAAACAGCAATGGCGATCGATGCGATTATTAACCAAAAAGATTCTGGTATTTTCTCTATCTACGTAGCTATCGGCCAAAAAGCGTCGACTATTGCTAACGTAGTTCGCAAACTAGAAGAGCACGGCGCACTAGCAAACACTGTTGTTGTTGTTGCATCTGCTTCTGAATCTGCAGCGCTGCAATACCTTGCACCGTATGCTGGTTGTGCGATGGGCGAATACTTCCGTGATCGCGGTGAAGATGCACTGATTGTTTATGATGATCTATCTAAGCAAGCTGTAGCTTACCGTCAAATCTCGCTACTACTTAAGCGTCCACCAGGTCGTGAAGCGTTCCCAGGTGATGTTTTCTACCTTCACTCTCGTCTACTAGAGCGTGCTGCTCGTGTAAGCGAAGTATACGTAGAAAAATTCACTAACGGTGAAGTGACAGGTAAGACAGGTTCTTTAACTGCACTACCTATTATCGAAACGCAAGCTGGTGACGTATCTGCATTCGTACCAACGAACGTAATCTCGATTACTGATGGTCAGATCTTCCTACAAACTGAGCTATTCAACGCGGGCGTACGTCCAGCTGTTGACCCAGGTATCTCAGTTTCTCGTGTAGGTGGTTCGGCGCAGACTAAAATCATCAAGAAGCTATCTGGCGGTATCCGTACTGCTCTAGCTCAATACCGTGAACTTGCAGCATTTGCTCAGTTCTCTTCGGATCTTGATGAAGCGACTAAGAAGCAGCTAGACCACGGTCAAAAAGTTACAGAACTGATGAAGCAGAAGCAGTACGCTCCTATGTCTGTATTTGACCAAGCTCTAGTAATCTTCGCTGCAGAGCGTGGATACCTTCAAGATGTTGAACTTTCTAAAGTTCTAGATTTTGAAGCTGCTTTACTGTCGTTTGCTCGTGGTCAATATGCCGATCTAGCAACACAGATCGACACAACGGGTGCTTTCAATAAAGAAATCGAAGCTGAGCTGAAGAAGCTTGTTGACGATTTCAAGGCAACCCAGACCTGGTAATTGGTAGGTGGTCTTTAGGGCCACCTCATACCATTAACGGAGAGTAACGATGGCCGGCGCAAAAGAGATACGTAATAAAATCGGTAGTGTTAAAAGCACACAGAAGATTACGAAAGCAATGGAAATGGTAGCAGCTTCAAAAATGCGTCGTTCTCAAGACGCAATGGAAGCTACTCGTCCATATGCAGAAACAATGCGTAAAGTGATCGGTCATTTGGCTAATGGTAGCCTCGAGTATAAGCATCCTTATCTTGAGGAACGTGAAGCCAAACGTGTTGGTTACATCATCGTTTCTACAGACCGTGGTCTTTGTGGTGGTTTGAACATTAACTTGTTCAAAAAAGCCATGAACGACATGAAAGATTGGTCTGAGAAAGGTGCTGACGTTGAACTTGCAATTGTAGGTTCAAAAGCGACAGCATTTTTCAATAACAGCGGCGCGAAAGTAGCAGCTCAAGTTTCTGGTCTGGGCGATCGTCCAAGCCTTGAAGACTTGATTGGCTCTGTAAGCGTTATGCTGAAGAAATATGATGAAGGCGAATTAGATCGCCTGTTCGTAGTGTTCAACAAGTTTGAAAACACTATGGTTCAAGAACCAACGATCGATCAATTACTTCCTTTGCCTAAATCAGACAGCGAAGAAATGAAACGCAGTCATTCTTGGGACTACATTTATGAGCCCGAGCCAAAACCACTACTAGATGCACTATTGGTTCGCTATGTCGAATCTCAAGTGTACCAAGGTGTGGTTGAGAACCTTGCTTGTGAGCAAGCGGCTCGAATGATTGCAATGAAATCAGCAACAGATAACGCTGGTGACATTATTGATGACTTAGAACTTGTGTATAACAAAGCGCGTCAAGCGGCGATTACACAAGAACTTTCTGAGATCGTTTCAGGCGCAGCTGCGGTTTAAGCTTAGGTAAAACTAAATAGTTAGAGGATTAACGATGGCTACAGGTAAGATCGTACAGATCATCGGTGCGGTAGTCGACGTAGAGTTCCCACAGGGTGAAGTACCTCGTGTATACGACGCTCTGAATGTTAATGAAGTACAAGAACGTCTCGTTCTTGAAGTTCAGCAACAACTTGGCGGTGGCGTAGTTCGCGCAATCGTAATGGGTAGCTCTGATGGTTTACGTCGTGGTTTGACAGTTGAAAATACTGGCGCTCCAATCTCAGTACCAGTAGGTACTAAGACATTGGGTCGTATCATGAACGTCCTAGGTGACGCGATTGATGAGTGTGGTGAGATCGGTGCTGAAGAGCATTACGCCATTCACCGTGAAGCTCCAAGCTACGAAGAGCAGTCTAACGAGACAGCTCTTCTAGAAACTGGTGTTAAAGTAATCGACTTGATTTGTCCGTTCGCTAAGGGTGGTAAAATCGGTCTATTCGGTGGTGCTGGTGTAGGTAAGACCGTTAACATGATGGAACTTATCAACAACATCGCACTTCAACACTCAGGCCTATCTGTATTTGCAGGTGTAGGTGAGCGTACTCGTGAAGGTAACGATTTCTACTTTGAGATGCAGGAAGCAGGTGTTGTAAACATCGAAAAACCTGAAGAATCAAAAGTAGCGATGGTTTACGGTCAGATGAACGAGCCACCAGGTAACCGTCTACGTGTTGCACTGACTGGTCTAACAATGGCAGAGCGCTTCCGTGACGAAGGTCGTGACGTTCTACTGTTCGTTGATAACATCTACCGTTACACACTAGCAGGTACTGAAGTATCAGCACTTCTAGGTCGTATGCCTTCTGCGGTAGGTTACCAACCTACACTAGCTGAAGAAATGGGTGTTCTACAAGAGCGTATCACGTCAACTAAATCTGGTTCTATCACGTCTGTACAGGCGGTATACGTACCAGCGGATGACTTGACTGACCCGTCTCCAGCAACAACGTTCGCTCACTTGGATGCAACGGTTGTACTTAACCGTAACATCGCATCTATGGGTCTATACCCAGCGATCGACCCGCTAGATTCTACTTCACGTCAACTGGATCCATTGGTAGTTGGACAAGAGCACTACGACATCGCTCGTGGCGTTCAGTCTACTCTTCAGCGCTATAAAGAGCTGAAAGATATCATTGCTATCCTAGGTATGGACGAGCTATCTGAAGAAGATAAGCAAGTTGTATCTCGTGCTCGTAAGATTGAGAAGTTCCTAACTCAGCCTTACCACGTAGCGGAAGTATTTACAGGTGACCCAGGCGTTTACGTACCTCTTAAAGAGACTCTACGTGGCTTCCAAGGTCTTCTATCTGGTGAATACGATGACATTCCAGAGCAAGCGTTCATGTACTGTGGTGCAATTGACGAAGCTATCGAGAATGCTAAGAAGCTATAAGGCTAACTAGGAGGCGATATGGCAGCAATAACCTTTCACCTAGACGTTGTAAGTGCAGAGAAACAAATTTTCTCAGGCCTTGTTGAGACGTTTCAGGTGACCGGTAGTGAGGGTGAGCTTGGTATTTTCCATGGTCATACTCCACTGCTGACCGCTATCAAGCCTGGTATGGTGCGTATTGTTAAGCAGCACGGCCACGAAGAAATCATTTATGTTTCTGGTGGTATGGTAGAAGTTCAGCCTGGTACAGCGACTGTACTGGCTGATACAGCTATCCGTGGTGAAGAGCTAGACGCAGCAAAGGCGGAAGAAGCTAAACGCAAGGCTGTGGAGAATATCCAAAATCAGCATGGCGACATAGACTTCGCACAAGCGGCCGGTGAACTGGCTAAAGCCATTGCTCAGTTACGAGTTATCGAACTGACAAAACAGCGTCGCTAATCTTTTATAAGATTATAGACTCTGAGATAAAGGCGACCTAAGGGTCGCCTTTTTGCATTTCTAGATTCTCAAAAATGCCTCTTTTACGTATCACTACTGGTTAAATGGTTATTGCGATTTAATTTTTTGGCCAAAAACGGTTACAATATCGGCTTAATAAAAATAACGTTGGATAGGTTTACAATGAAGTTTAGCGCGGTAATTCTCGCGGCGGGCAAAGGCACTCGCATGTATTCAAACACACCAAAGGTTCTGCATACGCTTGCAGGTAAGCCAATGGTGAAGCATGTTATCGATACATGTAATGGTTTAGGCGCTCAAAATATCAACCTGGTTTACGGCCACGGTGGTGATCAGATGAAGGCTACTCTAGCTGAAGAATCTGTAAATTGGGCACTGCAAGCTGAGCAGCTGGGTACAGGCCACGCTGTGGATCAAGCATCTGCACATTTCGCTGATGATGAAAAAGTATTGGTGCTATACGGTGATGTTCCACTGATTTCACCTGAAACCATTGAAAACCTATTAGACGCTCAACCAAACGGTGGTATCGCGCTACTTACGGTCGTGCTAGACAACCCAATGGGATACGGTCGCATTATTCGTCGTAATGGACCTGTTGTGGCTATCGTTGAGCAGAAAGATGCAACGGATGAGCAGAAGCTTATCAAAGAGATCAATACTGGCGTTATGGTGGCGACTGGTGGTGATCTGAAGCGTTGGTTGTCTGGTTTAAGCAACGACAACGCACAGGGTGAATATTACCTGACTGACGTTATCGCAGCCGCTCACGATGAAGGTCGTGCGGTTGAAGCTGTGCACCCAGTAAGCCCAATTGAAGTAGAAGGTGTTAACGACCGCTCTCAACTGGCTCGTCTAGAGCGTGCTTACCAAGCAGAACAAGCTGACAAATTATTGAAGCAGGGCGTTATGTTACGCGATCCTAGCCGCTTTGATCTACGTGGCGAACTGCAATGTGGTATGGACGTTGAAATCGATACCAACGTTATCATCGAAGGCAGCGTAAGCATTGGTGATAACGTGGTTATCGGTACCGGCTGCGTGTTGAAAGACTGTGAGATTGATGATAACACCATCATTCGCCCATACAGCGTAATTGAAGGCGCAACGGTCGGTGAAGACTGTACGGTTGGTCCATTTACTCGCCTACGTCCAGGTGCAGACATGCGTAACGATTCGCACGTTGGTAACTTTGTTGAAGTAAAGAACACTCGCCTTGGTGAAGGTTCTAAAGCGAATCATTTAACGTATTTAGGCGATGCTGAAATTGGTCAGCGTGTAAACGTGGGTGCGGGTGTAATTACTTGTAACTACGATGGTGCGAATAAGTTTAAGACCATCATTGGCGACGACGTATTCGTTGGTTCAGATAGTCAATTAATCGCGCCTGTTACGATTGGTAATGGTGCAACTGTTGGTGCTGGCTCTACAGTAACACGTGATGTTTCTGAAAATGAGTTGGTTATCAGCCGTGCGAAAGAACGTAAGATTGCTGATTGGAAACGTCCAACTAAGAAGTAAACTCTAACGTTCAAAATATATTTTTATGAAAGCCAGTAGCATCGCTACTGGCTTTTTTGTATCGGCCACTCACTGCTAACAAAATAATCAATTTGGCAATTGTATTTTTTTAATAGATTGTTAATATTCGGGCTGTGGTTCGGTATAAATAGGTTGATGTACGGTGATATTGGTTGAAAAGAAATGGCAAACATTGCCGATCATTATTTTGTCTTTTTCAATGTTAATAGGTCTCTATGGCTTTTATGTAACGCTGGAAAAGTTGGTTGTTGAAAATGAGCGTGATCATCTTGTCTCTTTGATGTCAGATGTCGTGTTCGAGGTCCGTGAAGATAGTCGTTTATTCTCGGAAGGCGTAGATGTTGATGATTATATTGGTAATCTTACCCAAGCTAGTACACGATTAAGAATTCAGGTTATTAATCCTGATGGTGTTGTGATTGGGGATACGGACCTTTCTGATCATGCGCTTGCAGGCGTTGAAAACCACAGCGATCGACCTGAATTTCAACAAGCTCTAAAAACAGGCTTCGGCAGTGACGTGCGTTTTAGTACGGTCACTTCGGTTGATCGTATCTATTACTCCCATAAAGAATCCATGAACGGTAGCAGTTTCGTTATCGTTATCTCTTCACCGATGCATCAACTGAAACAGATGAACTTCCAATTGATGGGGATTCTGGTTGGTATGGTTGTGTTGAGTTTGAGCTTCTTGATTGGCACCTCTTACGTGAGTAATCGCCAAATTGTTCATCGAGTGGAAGAAGAACAGAAAAAGCAAGACGAGCGCATTCGCCAACGAACCCATGAAATCGAGTTGATGCACCGCCTCGCGAATATGCTTGCCGCATGTAATAACATGGTCGAGGCACAACAGATCGTTTCGGATATCTTGCCGCGAATTCTCGGTAACGTGAACGGCAGTGTTTCTTTGATGCGTGCATCGCGTAACCAGTTGATCACTCAGCTCGATTGGGGAGAGACTTGGCCGGGAAGCGCGAGCTTTGCTCCAGAAGAGTGTTGGTCACTGCGTAAAGGACGTGCACATCAATCGAATGATGATTTCCACTCGTTAACCTGTGGTCACATGCATGAGATGGAAAACAACCAAACCTTGTGTATTCCGTTGACGGCACATGGCAATACCATCGGCATCATGCACCTTTATTTCGGTGTTGGTGACATCAAGATTGATCCCATTACCGAGCAATTAGCCTTCAGTGTTTCAGAGCATTTAGGCTTAGCATTAGCTAACTTGAGCTTACAAGAGAAGCTTCGCTCACAAGCATTGAGCGACCCTCTTACTGGCTTATTCAACCGTCGTTTCTTTGAGCAGAAACTGGAAGAGCACTCAATGAATTCGGCCACCAGCGAACAGCCATTATCGCTATTGATGCTCGATTTGGATCACTTCAAACGTTTTAATGACAACTTTGGTCATGATGCAGGTGATTTCGTATTAAAAGAGATCAGTGCGCTACTTAAACAGAGCGTCAGTGAAGATGAGATTGCTTGCCGATTAGGTGGTGAGGAGTTGGCGGTACTGCTTCCACATTATTCAATGCAAGAAGCAACTGAGTTTGGTCAAACCTTGTGTGATGCTGTGCGTTCGATGCACCTTGAACATAAAGGTTTGTCATTAGGTCAGTTGGGTGTTTCGATAGGTGTAGCTACTTACCCTAAGCCAGCCTCTGATACCGAGTCTTTGGTTAAGATGGCCGATAACGCTTTGTACATGGCGAAAGACATGGGCCGCAGCCGAGTGGTTAACTATGATGAATATAGCCGCCATAAAGCGCCAGCGTTAGAAATTGTCGACGGTGAAGCTGCTTCGAAATTGTCTTAAACTGAGACTGAATTTAGATATAAAAAAAGAGCGAGTAATCTCGCTCTTTTTTGTTTTCGTTAAACGAGGAACTAGTCTTGTTTCTCGTCTGCTACTACTCGAGAGTTGTCTGGCGTAGCGAAGTGTTCTGAAAGCTCTTTGTTCGAAACAATGTAGCCAACCCACAATGCACCTAAACAAATCACAACTGCGATACCTGTTGCGCTTAATGCTTGGCTAGCCATTGCCGCTACCAATGCACTTGATAAGCCACTGATGCTGATTTGCAGGCTGTTTTGTAGACCAGCAGCTGTTGCTGGGCTCTGTTTAGCGCTTGATAGGGCACGGTTAACTACGATTGGGTAAAGTGCACCGTTTGCTACAGCAATCAAACAGAAAGGCGCAAGTAGAGGCCAGATGGAAGTTAGTTCCCATTGTGATGCGATAAAGATAAGCATCGCTGCTACGCTGAACAAACCAATAAGGTTTCTTAGTACAATACTATCGCCATACTTCTTCACCGCTTGCTTACCGAAGTAACCACCCGCCATGAATGCGATTGTTTGTGGGATGAAACTTAGGCCGATGTCTTTTGCTTCATAACCTAGTTGAGCCATGATCTCTGGCATACCCGTTAGGTAAGCGAAGAACGCTGCAGATGCCGAAGCAAACATTAAAACATTACCCATGTAAGGTTTTGATTTAAGCAACATCTTGATGTCTGTCTTAATCGATGTCTGCTTTACTTCAGGCGCTTCTTTTGGCTGAGCCATTGTTGTCGCCACTAGCAGTGCACCCATCAAGGTTAATGTGATGAAGATACTATGCCAACCAAAGCTATCCGCAAGTAAAACACCTAGCTGAGGTGCTAGTGCAGGAGATAGTGCGACCAAAGGCATGATGGTTGCAAAAATTTGCTGGCTACTGCTTTGTGAGTAACGCTTGATAACCATGGCTTGCCAGATTACCGCCGGAGCACATACACCGATTGCTTGAATGAATCGTAGTGTCAGTAGGTGCCATACCTCGGTGCTGAATGCTAAGCCGAATGAAGCTGCCGTAAAGATTACAAGACCAACCGCCAGCGTATTGCGGTGACCATACTTGTCACTTGCCAGACCCCAAAGAAGCTGACCCATTGCCATACCGCCAAGGAATACGGTTAGAGATAGAGCAATCTGCTCCGGGCCGGTTGCGAAATCAACTTCCATTGCCTTAAATGCAGGAAGGTACATATCGGTCGCAATAAAGCCAAGCATTGAAAGAACTGCAAGGTAGACCAATTGAAATTTAGAAATATTCATAAGATGCCATTAAGCTAAAGGTAGTGATGTTTTTATCATCAAAAAAATTGTTTGATATACAGAAGTTAAAGCCCCTGTTTATTTATGCTGACATTCTATTTTTCAGACCTGATAAAATAAAACGCTAAAATATGTAGTTATCAATCAAAAAATTTGAAGGCTTATGTTCTCTAAATCCTCTTTAGAAATGCTCGATACTGTCGCTCGCTTGGGTAGTTTTACCGCAGCTGCTGAACAGTTGCACAAAGTACCGTCTGCGATCAGCTACGGTGTTAGACAGGTTGAGCAAGAACTGGATGTTCTACTTTTCAGACGGTTACCGAGAAAGGTTGAGCTGACACCTGCTGGTGAGTTGTTCATTGAAGAGGCTCGTGCGTTGTTGAGACAGATGGAAGAGGTCAGTGCCCAGACTCGCCGCGCGGCTCGTGGTTGGAAGAAAACCTTGCGCCTAACGCTCGATAACGTGGTTAAGCTCGATAAGATGAAGCCGATGATTGAAGAGTTCTACCAAACCTTTGAGTTTGCAGAGCTTCAGATCAACATGGAGGTGTTTAACGGATCTTGGGAAGCCATTGCACAGGGCAGAGCGGATATTGTGATTGGTGCAACCTCTGCGATTCCGGTTGGTGGTGACTTTGAGGTCAAAGATATGGGACGGTTAGATTGGGCGTTTGTAATGTCGCCAAGTCATCCGTGTGTGCGAGAGCAAAACCTCAATGAAGAGTTTGTTAGCCAGTATCCCGCGATATGTTTGGACGATACCTCTAGTGTGCTCCCTAAGCGACACACTGGCCACTACTCAAATCAAAGACGCCTGTTGTTACCCAACTGGTATAGCGCGATTGAATGTCTTAAAAATGGAGTAGGGGTGGGTTATATGCCAAGACACATTGCTGCACCTATTATCGAGCAAGGCTTGCTGGTGGAGAAAATACTGCCTGAACCGAGCCCGCAGAGTCATTGTTGTTTAGTGTGGCGAAAAGACGATAACCATAAGCTGATCGAATGGATGGTCAAGTACCTAGGATCGAGTGAACAACTTCATCAAGATTGGCTGGATCATCGCAAGGCGATCTAATGATCTTAGCGAGAAGATCCTTTTCAAGTTTGAGCTGAATCTTCACCCACAAAAAGAGCGAGTAAATACTCGCTCTTTTTGATTCGGTCGTTAACTCTTAAGACAAGAAGAACTTGTAGGAAGGGTTATCGGTTTCATCTTTACACTGATAGCCAAGCTCTCGTAGATGTGTTGAGAACTGAGCTAAATCATCATCACCAAGTTCGAAGCCACACAATACGCGCCCGTAGTCGGCACCGTGGTTACGATAGTTGAACAGGCTGATATTCCAGTGAGTACCTAAGGTATCAAGGAATTTAATCAATGCACCTGGGTATTCTGGGAACTCAAAGCTGTATAGGCGTTCTTTCAGAGGTTTCGATGGTTTACCGCCAATCATGTAGCGAATGTGCAGTTTTGCCATCTCATCATCAGACAGATCGACAACCGGGTAGCCACCGTCACGTAGGTCATTGATGATGTGCTCAAGTTCTTCTTGTCCACCTTGTAGACGTACACCAACGAAGATATTCGCTAGGCTTTCGTCGTTTTGGCGGTAGTTAAACTCAGTCACCGCTCGACCACCAATAATATTACAGAACTCTAGGAATGCCCCTTGTCGCTCAGGGATAGTGACCGCAAGCAGGCCTTCGCGCTTCTCACCCAACTCACAACGTTCAGACACATACCGCAGGCCATGGAAGTTGGTGTTAGCACCTGACAGTACCGTTGCCAATTGTTTGTCTTGCAGTTGGTTCTGCTCAGCAAACTTCTTCAAGCCAGCCAGAGCAAGCGCTCCTGAAGGTTCGGCAATCGCACGAGTGTCTTCAAAGATGTCTTTTACCGCCGAGCAGATCTCATCACTAGACACGGCAATGTGACCGTCGATGTACTGCTGACACAGACGGAATGTCTCTTCACCAATGCGTTTAACCGCCACACCATCAGCAAACATGCTGACCTGATCCAGTACTACTGGTTCACCAGCATCCAGTGCTGCCTTCAAGCAAGCCGAATCTTCTGGTTCTACTGCAATGACTTTAATCTCTGGCATCAGCTGTTTTACTAACACAGCAACACCTGCCGCTAAGCCACCACCACCAACAGGCACAAAGATATAATCCATGTGACCGTTTTGCTGCAGCATCTCCATGCCCATCGTACCTTGCCCTGCGATCACCAATGGGTGATCGAAGGGAGGAACAAAGGTATAGCCGTGTTCAGCGGAAAGTCGTTCAGCTTCGGCTTTCGCTTCATCAAAGTTGCTGCCATGTAGAACCACGTTACCACCAAAGCCACGCACCGCATCAACCTTGATGTCTGGTGTGGTTTTTGGCATCACAATTGTGGTTTGAATACCAAGCTTTGAACCGGACAGCGCCATACCTTGAGCATGATTACCCGCCGATGCAGCAATCACACCTGCGGCTTTTTGCTGCTCAGAAAGGCTTGATACCATGTTGTAGGCGCCACGTAGCTTGAACGAGTGCACCGGCTGGCGGTCTTCTCGCTTAAGCTGCACCTGATTTCCAATGCGCGCGCTTAAACGTGGCATATCCTGTAGAGGTGTCACGATTGCCGCTTCGTAAACCGGCGCTCTCAGGATCTGACGCAGATAATCTGCGCCAGTTTGTTTTTGGGGACTGGAGGTGTCATCACTCATAGTTAGCCCTCAAGTTTAGACTTATCGCGCACTGCGCCTTTGTCGGCACTGGTTGCCATGCTTGCGTAAGCTTTCAGTGCGAAAGATACTTCACGCTGACGGTTTTCTGGTTTCCAGCCTAGTGCATCTTGTTTAACACGACGCGCTTCTAGCTCTGCTTCTGGCACATCAAGTGTGATTGAGCGGCTAGGGATATCGATAGTGATGATGTCGCCAGTGTTTACTAGACCAATCACACCGCCACTTGCTGCTTCTGGAGAAGCGTGACCGATAGATAGACCTGATGTACCACCAGAGAAACGTCCGTCAGTTAGAAGAGCACAAGACTTACCTAGCCCCATAGATTTTAGGTAAGTGGTTGGGTAAAGCATTTCTTGCATACCCGGACCACCCTTAGGTCCTTCGTAACGAATAACAACTACTTCGCCCGCTTTCACTTTGCCACCTAAGATGCCATCAACAGCACTGTCTTGGCTTTCAAATACGATAGCAGGGCCTTGGAATTTAAGGTTTTCTTCATCAACACCCGCGGTCTTAACGATACAACCATCAACCGCGATGTTACCTGAAAGTACCGCTAGGCCACCTTCTTGGCTGAATGCATTCTCTTTAGTACGGATACAACCTTCTTTGCGGTCGTCATCAAGACGATCCCAACGGCAATCTTGCGAGAAGGCTTTAGTAGTACGAATGCCTGCTGGACCAGCGCGGAAGAACTTAAGTACCGCTTCGTCTTCTGTCTGCATGATGTCGTATTGAGCAAGCTGCTCTTGCATGCTCAGGCCAAGTACTGTACGAGTTTGGTTGTTCAGTAGGCCAGCACGGTCTAGTTCACCTAGGATAGCCATTACACCACCAGCGCGGTGAACGTCTTCCATGTGATATTTCGGTGTTGAAGGAGCCACTTTACATAGGTGTGGAACGCGGCGAGACATCTCGTCGATATCACCCATATCAAAGTCAATTCCACCTTCTTGAGCTGCCGCTAAAAGGTGAAGAACGGTGTTACTTGAACCACCCATCGCGATATCTAACGCCATTGCATTATCAAAGGCTGCGCGATTTGCGATGTTGCGTGGCAGTGCTGATTGGTCGTCTTGCTCGTAGTAACGCTTGGTTAGATCAACGATGCGCTTACCGGCATTGATGAATAGTTCTTCGCGGTCTGCGTGTGTCGCCAGCATAGAACCGTTACCAGGCTGAGATAGACCCAGAGCTTCTGTTAGACAGTTCATTGAGTTGGCAGTAAACATACCTGAACATGAACCACAGGTAGGACATGCAGAACGCTCTACTTGCTCACTTTGCTCATCAGAAATAGTTGGATCGGCACCCTGAATCATCGCGTCAACAAGGTCGAGCTTGATGATTTGATCTGAAAGCTTGGTTTTACCTGCTTCCATTGGGCCGCCTGATACAAAGATCACAGGGATGTTGAGGCGCATTGCAGCCATCATCATTCCCGGAGTGATTTTGTCACAGTTCGAGATACATACCATCGCATCCGCACAGTGTGCATTGACCATGTACTCTACTGAGTCTGCGATAAGCTCACGTGATGGCAGTGAGTACAGCATGCCGCCGTGACCCATTGCGATACCATCATCAACTGCGATGGTGTTGAATTCTTTAGCGATACCGCCCGCTTTCTCGATTTCACCCGCAACCAATTGACCCATGTCTTTAAGGTGAACGTGGCCTGGAACGAATTGAGTGAAAGAGTTTACAACTGCGATGATTGGCTTACCGAAGTCATCATCTTTAACACCAGTTGCACGCCATAAAGCGCGCGCACCAGCCATGTTGCGTCCGTGGGTAGTCGTTGCTGAACGATAGATTGGCATTGCTTAAATCCTTATAAAATATTTGGCTGTTGCTTACTTAGTTGTTTGTGTTTGGTTTTCTGAAGTTTGGTATGCTGGGTACACATAGTCTAACCAGCCCCACTTATCTTCAGTGGTTCCATTGAATAGACCAAAGTAAGCCGCTTGAACCTTTTCAGTGATAGGGCCGCGTTTGCCTTCACCTACTGTAATTTTGTCTACACTGCGAACCGGAACGATCTCTGCAGCTGTGCCTGTCATGAATACTTCATCGGCAAGATATAGCGCTTCGCGAGCAATGTTCTCTTCACGGATCTCATAACCCATGTCTTTTGCTAGTGTCATGATCGAATCACGAGTGATGCCCGGCAGAATTGCACTGGTCGCTGGTGGTGTAGATAGTACGTCATTGCGTACTACAAAGATGTTTTCACCAGCGCCTTCAGAAAGGTAACCATCAACACTTAGCGCGATACCTTCATCGTAACCATGACGACGTGCTTCACCACCAACCAGTAGTGAAGATAGGTAGTTACCACCCGCTTTAGCAGCGGTTGGGATGGTGTTTGGTGCCGCACGGTTCCAGCTAGAGATCATCGCGTCTACGCCATTTTCTAGAGCTTCTTCACCTAGGTAAGAGCCCCAAGGGAAAGCAGCGATGATCAGTTCCATCTCAGTGTTTTCTGGTGGACATACACCTAAACCAACGTTCCCGACAAAGCCGAGAGGGCGGATGTACGCTGACTCTAGCTTATTTTGACGTAGCGTTTCGCGAGTCGCTTCCATAATTTCTTCCTCAGTGTAAGGAATCGGGAAGCGGTAGATTTTTGCTGAGTCTTTTAGGCGCTTAGCGTGTTCAGGGTGACGGAAAATCACCGGACCCTTTGGTGTGTTGTAGCAACGAACACCTTCAAACACAGAAGTACCGTAGTGCATTGCGTGAGTCAGGACGTGAACGTTCGCCTCTGCCCAAGGAACCATCTCACCGTTAAACCAAATATAGTCTGCCGTTTTAGCTGTCATGTTTGCGGTTCCTTATGCGTTTATCTTTTGTTGTAAGTTATTGTTTGGCAATTCATTACGACTGATAGAGATAACGTCAACGGTACGCACATCCCACAGCTTTTCGATTTGATTGACCAAGAAAGAGATCGGACGGTCACTGTCGACAATGATCTCAACACTCGCCACTTTGCTTTCGTGGTTTTGAGTGCCTGCGACTTGCTTAACAATAAAGCCACGGTGGCGGATAACACGAAGAACACGCTCTAGTAGTACAGGCTTATCATCGGCTTTGATGTCTAATAGGTATCTTTTCATGTTATGTGTTCTCCAACATCTCACTGTTTGAAGCACCTGGCGGTACTAGTGGCCATACGTTCTCTTCTTCATCGATAAGAACATGAAGTAGGTAAGCGGTTTTGCTCTCAAGCATCTCTTTCAATGCTGGTTCTACTTCTTCTTTACGCGTGATGGTTTTACCCGGGATATCGAAGGCTTTCGCTAGCATCACGAAGTCTGGGTTGTCATCTAGGATGGTTTCACTGTGGCGGCCATCGAAGAACAATGATTGCCATTGGCGAACCATACCCAAGCGAGAGTTATTTAGAAGCACCATCTTCACTGGGATTTGGCGGCGTTTCAGCGTGCCAAGTTCTTGCACGTTCATCATGAACGACCCATCACCAGAGATAAGTATAGATTGGTCATCAGGACGCCCAACCGACGCACCCATAGCGGCTGGTAAGCCAAAGCCCATGGTGCCTAAACCGGCAGAGGTGATGAAGTTCTGTGGATCGCGAGGTTGAATGTGTTGAGCTGCCCACATTTGGTGTTGGCCAACATCGGTCGAAACAATAGAGCTTGCTGGCATCATGTCTGACAGTTGCTTCAATAGTAGCGGAGCAAAGATCAGATCACCTGGGTGGTCGTAGCGCCATTTGAATGAGCTACGAAGTCCTTCTGAGTGGTGAACCCAAGATGAGATGTCTTGGCTTAGTTCCAACTGAGGCATAATCTTGTTGATGTCACCACGAATTGGCGCATTAGCAAGACGCAGTTTGCTGAACTCAGCGGCATCAATATCGATATGGATAACTTTCGCGTGTGGTGCAAAGGTATCAAGCTTACCGGTTACTCGGTCATCGAAACGAGCGCCAACAACAATCAGTAGGTCACTCTCTTGAACCACTAGGTTAGCGGCTTTGGTGCCGTGCATGCCCAACATGCCAAGGTAGTGTGGGTCGTCACGTTCGATAGTACCTAAGCCTTTCAATGTACTTACTGCAGGCATCGGGTTAAGGCGTAAGAACTCACGAACAGCATCGGTCGCTTTAGCGAGTTGAACACCACCACCTACGTATAAAACAGGGCGGGTAGCTTGAGACAAAAAGTACTGTGCCTGCTCAATAGCATCGGTTGTTGCAACAGGGATCGCTGGTGGAGTAAATTCTGGGAGAGTTTTAACAGGAGCTTCTGCTAGTTGAACATCTTTAGCAATATCGACGATAACTGGACCTGGGCGGCCAGACTTCGCTACTACAAAGGCTTCAGCTAGGGTTGGAGCCAATTCTTCAATGTCGGTAACTAGGTAACTGTGCTTGGTACATGACAGAGACATACCAATCACATCCATCTCTTGGAATGCATCGGTACCAATGTGGGAACTTGCAACCTGACCTGTGATAGCAACCAATGGGATTGAATCCATAAAGGCATCTGCAAGGCCAGTGACTAGGTTCGTTGCACCTGGTCCCGAGGTTGCCATACAAACAGCGACATCTTGTGTTGCACGAGCCATACCGATCGCGGCCATTGCAGCGCCTTGCTCATGACGACATAGGATATGCTCAACCCCGCCATCATAAAGTGCATCGTAGATTGGCATGATGGCACCGCCTGGGTAACCAAATACGGTCTCAATTCCTTGTTGCTTGAGTGCGGATACGACTAGTTCTGCGCCTTTCATCGGAATTCTCCCGTATTACCTTTATTTTGGTAACTGTTTCCTTTGTCTCTGCACATCTTGTGCTCCCATTCTTCCTGTAAATCGGCAAAGCCGAAAATGCTCAAAAATATAAAAATCGAATGTTTAAATTAGAAAAAACCCCCGGACTTGTCAGTGCGGGGGTTTTTTCTAATTCGTGGTTACTTTCTTCCCACTCGCCCCCGCGCAGTCTTAATAATGACTACGATAATCAGGTTAATCAGTGCGTAAATGCGAGCGTTAAAAATCATAATATTCGAGTTTTCTCGTTTATTGTCTTCAGTAAAAGTCTATATCTCTAGTGTTATCACACAAATCTGCCGCATGACAAGGAAAATGTCATTCTTTTTTCACATTAAAACACCATTCCATCAAGCTATATAACAACCTTATAGCTTTGGTGAGCAACGAATATCCAGAGCGAATACTTTTAAATCAAAGACAAAGGAAAGTTATGGGACTCGCGATAATTCATAGTCGAGCTAGTGTTGGTGTAGAGGCGCCAGAAGTGACTGTTGAGGTGCATATAAGCAATGGAATGCCTGGCTTTACGTTAGTGGGTCTACCTGAAACAACGGTTAAGGAATCTAAAGATCGAGTAAGAAGTGCGATCATCAATTCTCGCTTTGAATTTCCATCAAAAAGAATCACGGTCAACCTCGCTCCTGCCGATTTACCCAAAGAAGGAGGTCGTTTCGATTTGCCAATCGCGCTTGGGATTTTAGTGGCATCTGATCAGCTTCCGACATCAAAGATCGCACAGCATGAATTCATCGGTGAGTTGGCGCTGTCTGGAGAGCTGCGTTCAGTAAAGGGCGTGTTGCCTGCGACGTTAGCTGCCGATAGCGTCGAACGATGCTTAGTTGTTCCACACCATAACGGTGATCAGGCTGCGCTAGTGGGCAAGGGAGCCCATAAATCTGCGCAAACCTTGTTGGAGGTTTGTGCTGACATGTGTGGACAGACTCAGCTTGGCCTATATAGAACGGAACATCATCAGGCTGATGTTTCAGTGCTTCGCGACCTACAAGATATTATCGGCCAACAACAAGGCAAGCGAGCTCTGGAGATAGCAGCCGCTGGAAATCACAACTTACTTTTCCTTGGCCCTCCAGGAACTGGCAAGACTATGTTGGCGTCTCGTCTGCGTGATTTGTTACCTGAAATGAGTGATGACGAGGCGATGGAAACTGCATCGGTCGCTTCGTTAACGCAGCAAGAGATCAATCAGTACAACTGGAAGCAACGACCTTTTCGATCCCCTCACCATTCAAGCTCAATGGCGGCATTGGTGGGAGGAGGCTCAGTGCCTCGCCCCGGAGAGATCTCTTTGGCGCATAACGGCTTATTGTTCTTGGATGAGATGCCAGAGTTTGAGCGTAAGGTGCTCGATTCATTACGTGAGCCACTAGAGTCGGGCGAGATTATTATCTCCCGTGCAGCGGGCAAGACGCGTTTCCCTGCGCGCTTTCAGTTGGTCGGTGCACTCAACCCAAGTCCAACAGGTTACTACGAAGGTAATCAAGCGCGGGCTAACCCACAGATAATCTTGCGCTATCTCAACCGCTTATCTGGCCCCTTGCTAGATAGGTTCGATATGTCATTGGAGATACCTCTATTGCCCAAGGGAATGTTGGCCGAAGGAGGTGACCGAGGTGAAACCACCCAAGTCGTAAAGCACAGGGTCAAACAGGCTCGTCAAACCATGTTATCTCGCAACCATAAATCAAATGCTTTACTCGGCAGTCGAGAAATTGAGAAGTATTGCCCACTGCGACGTGAAGATGCGGAGTTTCTTGAGACAGCACTCCATCGATTGGGGCTGTCGATTCGTGCCTATCACCGAATCATTAAGGTAGCGCGAACCATTGCTGACCTTGACGGTAACGAGCAGATAGAAAAGAAACACCTATCGGAAGCGCTGGGCTATCGAGCGATGGACCGATTGTTGAAGCAACTCACGGCTCAAGCTGTGTAGTAGTAAATAGAAAGCCTGCTTGTGTGCAGGCTTTAGTTTGATAATTTATTGGCGCTGGCTGGAGTTAGAACTTGTAGTTCAGGCCGAGTGAGACGATGTATTGAGACTTATCATAGAAGGTAATGTTCGAGTCACTAGTACCGTAGCCTGCAAGAGAAACAAACGACCAGTTTTCCCAATCCATGAATTGATCATATTCATACGCGGCGAATAGATTGATGTTATCGTCACTGCGTTTCTTTTGGAAAGTAATGCTGCTCGCATCGTAAGAGCGTTGGTTGTAACCCGCCGTTAGTGCGTATTGATGACGTCCCATGCCGCCAAATAAGCTTACCTCACCGCCAAACTGTTCATAAGAGGCAGCTTTGCCATCCGCAGAACTTGATTGGTAGATCAGTGACGGTACTAACATCATGGTACGACTGATTGGCTGACGATATTGACCTTTCAGGTAGAAAGTATCGGCGTCGCGTTTTAGCGCGTCTTCAACTCGATCATCTTTCACATCTTTGGTGGCGTAGGCCATGTCTAAAGAGAAAGCAGAGCCAGCGATGCTCTCTAGTGTTAAACGAAAGGCATTACCCGTCTCGTCGGTTTTGCTGCGAGCTGACGTCGTGTTGTACGGATCGGCCCAAGTCTCGCCAGACATAATAGTTGGCAGAATCGAAGCATCGATGGTCATGCCTGACTCTAGTTGGTATTTATAACCAACCTCAAGCACAACAGTACCCGTCGCCACATCATCACGCGCGGTACCTGTGTAAACCTGATGGTTCAGCTTTTCACCAAAGGTGTAAGCAATGCTACCGAGAGGCGCAACTAAAAACGAGCTCTCAGACGAAGCTTTCTGGTTAGTCGACGAGATATTACTGTCAGCGTCGGTATTAAAATTTGAGGTTGAAGAAGTGACACCGGCGTTGATAGATATCTCACCACTGAAACCTGGCTCATCAGCAAGCTTGGCTAACGCGGGCGCAGCGGCAACGCTTAACGCTAATAACGTATATTTGATTTTCATTCAGAGGCTCCTTGCCCCAGTGATTGGTAGCAATAAATAGCTGTTAATAAAAGGTTATAGAAAACAACAGAATATAAAGGTTCACTTTATCGTACACCTTATAAAGGTTAATTGGATAAATGGGAAACCGAACAGCATCCCAAGATAGTGTCTCTTGCAAGAAGTCATTAAAAAGCGTCAGGTACAAAAAAGGAAGCCGAAGCTCCCTTATTTTGTATTTTTGATTGTTTTTTTACTTTTTCAGTAAGAAGTTAACCAATTCAAAGTACTCGTCTAGGCTGCTGATGCCTTGCGCTTCTACTAAGTAACGGTTGTTAACTACAACAGCAGGTACACCAGAAAGGCCGCTGTCTTTGAATGCTTTGTCGAAGCGACGAACCATCGAATCTACTGCAAAGCCGTTGTATGCCGCATCGAATTTCTTAGCATCAACACCTTCGTCTAGGAAGATTTGACGCAGTTCTGCTTCATCACGTGGTGGCTTGTTCATGGTGTGGATGCGATTAAACATCACTGGCACCATTTTGTCTTCAACTTTCAGTGCAATCATGGTCGCGTAAGCTTTGCTCATTGGCAGCCCCATGTTGCCACCCATGAATGAAACATGGTTCTTCTGTAGCTTAGCGTCTTTAGGTAGCTGTTGTTTTAGCTGCTGGATGATTGGCTCAAAGCTATTACAGTGTGGGCAGTAGAAAGAGAAGAACTCTGTCACCATTGGTTTTTTTGATGCTTCTAGATCGAGAACTTTGTAGTGTTCACCTTCGTTAAATTTCGCAGCGTGAGCTGAAAGGCTCAACATGATCAATGAGAAAAATGCGAATAGCTTTTTCATTTATCCAATCTCCATTATGTTTGAATTTTTATCTAGTTGTATGTTGCGATTGCGTTTACCACTGAGGCATTAACGAAAGTGGTGGCTCTTGCAGGGTAGCAATTTGCTCTTTACAAGCAAGTACTTGTTGCTCCCAATATTTCGGGTCATTAAACCATGGGAAGGCTAAAGGAAACGCCGGATCGTGCCATCGCTTCGCCAACCATGCCATGTAATGCACCATACGTAGACCGCGTAGCGGTTCGATTAGTTTCAGTTGTGCGGTATTAAAATCGCAAAACTCTTGATAACTCTCTAGCAGAATATCCAGTTGCATCAGCTTATCTTGGCGCTCGCCATTGAGCAGCATCCACAGATCTTGTATCGCAGGGCCGTTACGTGCGTCATCAAGATCGACGAACATTGGCCCATCGCGCCACAAAATATTGCCAGGGTGGCAGTCACCGTGCAGGCGGATATTCTCAATGTTGCTCGGCCACTGGCTCTCTAGCTCTTTTATCAGAAGGTCAACGTCATTGAAGAACGCGTTTTCTAGGTGCGTCGGGATAAACTGAGAATTCTCTAGAATCTTACGTGGCTGATAAAGGTATTCATCTAAGCTGATTGTCGGGCGATGTTGGAATGTTCTTCCCGCGCTGGCTTTATGAATACGACCAAGAAAACGGCCTACGCCTTCCAGTTGGTCTAGGTTATCCACTTCATACTGTCTGCCGCCGACACTTTCAAACAAGGCAAATAGGTAGCCTTGGTATTCATGTAAGGTTGCACCGTTGATTCGCATTGGAGGTGCAATTGGCATCTCTTGTTCGATAAGCTCGAGTGCGAAGTCATGCTCTTCTTGGATCTGTGCTTTGTTCCAGCGTTGCGGACGATAAAACTTAACGACGTAGCGCTTACGATCTTCATCGGTGAACTGATATACACGGTTTTCGTAACTGTTGAGAGCGAGAAGCCCGGATTCAGCGCGAACTCCGATGCTCTCCAGTGCGTACCACATGAAGTCAGGAGTCAGGTTATCAAAGTTAAAGGCTTGCATCGTCATAGAATAAAAAAGGCTCATTACTGAGCCTTTTTCCATTTATTGGGTTGTTATACCAAGCACTAAAGTGCAGGTATCAGAGCTTCTTGATAAAGCGGCTTTCGACTTCCATCGTAAACTCTTCATTATCCGAGAGTATAAACTGAATTGTCGAAACTGGTGAGCTCAGTTTTTCTGGGTCGGCGCCTAAACTGATAGGTAGGTTCAAAACCTCGCCTGGATCGACAGTAATCGTCTGTTTGCCATACCAGATCGAATCAGGCAGTCCGCTAACATCGAGTTTGTACTCTTGCTCTTGTTGAGTCTTGTTGATCACTTTCAAGGTGTAGGTGTTTTCGACAAGCCCTTGGCTATTGATTCTAAATAGTTGGTTTCTATCGCGCAGAACACTTAAGCCTGCAGGATCAACACTCGCGATTTGTGCGAAAAATAGCCCCAACATAACGATCAGTATTACGCCATAGCCCAAGAGCTTAGGACGCATGACCTTGGTTGAGTGCCCCTCAAGCCTATGTTCGGTGGTGTAGTTGATCAGACCTTTCTCATAACCCATTCGTTCCATGGTGTTGTCACAGGCATCAATACACGCGCCACAGTTAATGCATTCGTATTGTAGACCGTCACGGATATCGATACCCGTTGGGCACACTTGAACGCATAAATTACAGTCAATACAGTCGCCTAGACCAAGTTCTTTTGGATCGGCTTTACGAGAGCGAGGACCACGGCTTTCACCACGTTCTGTGTCGTAGCCTACGATGAAGGTGTCTTTATCGAACATTGCCGATTGGAAACGCGCGTAAGGACACATATGCAGACAAACAATTGAACGCATCCAACCTGCATTAGCATAGGTGCAGCCTGCAAAGAACAGTACCCAAAAAACCGGCCAGAACGATGAATTAAAGGTAAAGAAGCCAACCACTAACTCTTTGATTGGGATGAAGTAGCCAACAAAGGTTAAACCGGTCGCAATGGCAATTGCCCACCACGCAATGTGTTTGAGGGTTTTTCTGAGGATTAAATTGGTTGTCAGTTTGCCTGAGTCTTGTTTTCTTCGCTTATTGGCAGCCCCTTCTAGTTTCTCTTCGAACCAAATGTACATGAAGGTCCAGACGGTTTGCGGACATAAATAGCCACACCAGACACGGCCTAAGAAGGTGGTTATGAAGAATAAGCCAAACGCGGCAATCATAAATAGGATCGCGAGTAGGGTCAGATCTTGTGGGTATAAGGTGGTGCCAAAGAAGTTGAACTGTTGGCTGCCGATATCGAGTAAGATCGCTTGGCGTTCACCAAATGGAATCCATGGGATAAGCGCAAAAAGTAAAAGTAAGAACCAACCGCCATAGCGACGCAGTTGTTGGAATTTACCTTTGCTTTCTCGAACATAGATTCGGTTACTTGGGTTAAATCGATCTCCATTACCTTTATGTGTTTTCGGGTTAAAGGTTTTAGGAGTCACATCTTTGATATCGATTTTATCCTGACTCATGGACTATCCTTTTTGTGGCTTGTTTGCCCGGTTAAGTTGGGCATGACGACATTACTTGAAAGTATGGTTTAGAGAACCTGTTGAAATAGAGCTTGGTGCATTTGTTGTTATCGCACTCACTCTTATTATTTTAGAAGATTCTTATGGATGGCGATTATAGCGACAATCTTGTTCTCATTTCTTTAACGCTATCAACCTTTAACAACAAAAGTCATAACAGTTGTGACGAAAAAATAGCGAACAGAAACAAAAAAGCGACCGAGTGGTCGCTTTTTAAAATTGAGTGTTTTATCTATAACAGCAATTGAGTTCTAAACAAATCGGCGACTAAAGAAGGCCACGCGCTTTTAGAATTGCGGTTTTGAAATCATCTTCTTGGTCTTTTTTCAGACCCGGGATCATTTCATCTTTTTCGCTGTTACGCATTTTAAGATGGTAGATAAGAACATCGTCAGTCAGTTCTTCAAGTTTGCCTTGGTAGCCTGCTTCTTTTGATAGCTTAATGATGAACTCTAATAGGTTAAGCTCTTGATCTTTTTGCCACTCAGGCTCCATCAGTTCAAGCAGTTCTTCAATGCGGTGACACTTCATACTTTACTTCTCCACAAATTTTATAATGATTTGTGGTTAAGGTATCAAATCGGATAGGGAATACCAATGTGTAAACACATTTCAAGGCGGGTTTGGGCAAGAAAAAAGCGCAGTAAAAACTGCGCTTTTTGTTAAGCGGCTCTAATCACTTTTGTTGTAGTTGGTGCTAATAAAGCAGTCTTCTCAACTAGAGTCATTGTAGGAGCCAATTTCTTAGCCGTTGGAGCAGCAGCAAAGCCACTACGACGACGCATCGCACTACGGTTGGTGTGCGAGAACCTGACAGCTGTTGGGCGCATTAATTTACCTAACGGTCAGGCATATCCATTGCCAATCTAATGGCCTGATTTACCATGAGCTCTACCTCAATTGCTTGAAGCGTCACTCGTCTGGCTTTCGCCAATCCTAAGAATAAATCAGGATAATGACATGCATGCATATCAAGGCTTAGATTATCACTATCTAAGTTATCGATCGACGTCTGAGTGATAATTAAACGATATTAGAGCTAAAATAGTGTGAGCAGTATATTTGAGTTTGAACCTCTTTCAGGCTTAAGATGATGCTTTAAAGGAGGTGCATATGTCGTTCTTAAAGAAAACGTTAGCAAGTTTTGGTATTGGGTCGGCCAAGGTCGATTCTGTGTTGCAACAGGAAGTGCTGTATCCAGGGCAGAAGGCGAGCATTATTGTGCATGTGTATGGTGGCGCTCAGCCACAGGAGATCGACAATATCGATCTTAATCTGTGTTGTCGTTACGTAAAAGAAGTCACCATGAACTCACAAAGGCAAGAGGGCGGTCAAACACGCCGTATGCACCAGACCTATTCATTAGCAAAATGGAGTCTGCCGTATGCCTTTGTTATTCAGCCGGGTGAAACCCGTGATTTTGAATGTGAGTTTGATGTCCCGCTGAATACACCGGTCACGATTGGTGACTCAAAGGTGTGGCTTGAAACCGGGCTGGACATTGCGATGGCGATTGATCCATCGGATAAAGATATCTTAACGGTTCGTCCTGATGCACTCCTCGATGGTATTTTTAACGAACTTGAAGCCCAAGGCCTGCGCATTCGCCAAGTGGAATGTGAAGCGGTAGAAGGCTTTGAACTGCCGTTCGTTCAAGAGTTTGAGTTTGTCCCGACGACGGGTCCTTATCATGGCCGCTGGCGTGAGCTTGAGGTTGTTGCCCATCGTGATAAAACTGAGCTGAAGTTGTGGTTTGAGATAGACCGTAATCGCGACGGTGCCAAAGGCATGTTGGCGAGTTTATTGGGAGTGGGCCAGCTACAGCGTCAATTGAGTGTGCCATTGGATACCTCACCGGAAGAAGCCGGCAAGATGGTGCTTGAGTATCTAGATAGCGCCTCTTAGTCAGCTCTTTGGTTCTTTAGCTTTAGAGAGCCTAGCCTCATCACACAGTTTAGGCGTTATTAATACCATAAAAGATGTCATAAAAACTTAAGCTTACACGTGTAAGCTTAATGTGTAATACTAGGTCAATTGAACATATACTCTAGTAGGATACTCATGTCTGCATCATCAGTCAGCGAATACAGCGACATCGAAGAACGCGCTAATGCGATAACCCATGGCTTGGGCGTCGTGCTTGGCGTGGTTGGTCTGATCTTGTTGCTGGTTCGCGCGTTTGATTACCAAGCCGACATGTTGACTGTTGCTAGTATGGCAATCTATGGCAGCAGCATTATCCTGCTCTTTCTTGCTTCCACGCTCTATCACTCGATCACCACAGAGAAGACCAAGCGTTTATTGAAAACCCTCGATCACTGTGCGATTTATTTACTGATCGCAGGTAGCTACACCCCGTTTTTATTGGTTGGTTTAAGAACCCCACTGGCGATGGGCTTGATGGCGGTTATTTGGGGAATTGCGCTGGTCGGTATCACCATGAAGATTGCCTTCGTCTACCGATTTAAGCGCTTATCGCTGTTCATTTATTTAGCTATGGGCTGGCTGTCGTTGATTGTGGTGTATCAACTGGCTATGAATATCGATATAGGCGGCTTGGTGTTATTGGCGCTCGGTGGCGTGATCTACTCGTTGGGTGTTATTTTCTATGTGACAAAACGCATCCCTTACAACCACGCCATCTGGCACTTGTTTGTTTTGGCGGGCTGCGCTTGCCATTTCTTCGCTATTTATTTGTACGTGACTCCGGTTTAGCGAGCCAGTACCTCAGTAATCTCAGCTTTAATCTGATATTCAGGGTGTTGTTCTAGGTCAAGTTTGATTAGTTTGCCTTCTTCACCCGTCTTTGGTCGTAGGTATGTGTCGGCCATTCGTTTGATTGACTTCCACACTGCAACTTCTTCTTCTGCCAACAACTCACCTTCTGCAGTAAATACGCTGATGTTAAGTGATACCAAAATGACAGCTTGAGTGCCTTGGTTGGTGATAGCTGTCGGAATGATAAGCTCACCATCTTCATAGCGACTTGCACCCAGTACAACATCCACTCCTGATTGAGATAGCTGTAAGCTTGGCTTCTTGCTATCAACAACAATCGTAGTACCACGCACATTCGTCGCGATTGGGACAGCTACAACCGGCGCTGCTGCAACAGGCGCTGCTGAAACAGGCACTGCAATCTCTGATGTTATCGCTGCTGCTTCCGTTTGCTTTGGTGCCACGTATTGCCAAGTAAAATCATCTTTGAGTAACACTTGTTTGCCATCTGGCAGTGTGACCATTTGCTCAGCAAAGGCAGAACTTACGAATACTGAGTTTGCGAGCAATGCGCTTGCGATAAGTAGGTATGATTTCATCTCTGTTTCCTTAAATATTCGTGCAATTAGCGTCGCCAGAAGGCTGGGAAGAATAGAACGATCAGCGTCAGTATCTCGAGTCTTCCCATCAACATACCTAAACTTAATAACCATTTAGCGGCGTCGGGCAGTGGAGCAAAGTTACCTGTTGGGCCGATCACGCTACCCATGCCTGGACCCACGTTAGCTACGGCTGTGATAGCGCCTGAGATGCTTGTTATTGGGTCTAACCCCATCGCACTCAAACCACCAGCAATTAAGATAATCGTAATAAAGAACATCAAACCAAATGCGACCAGTGAACGCACAATGTCGTCATTTACTGGTCGTTGGTTATAGCGTTGAACAAAGACACCCGACGGGTGAATCAGCTTCATCATTTGTTTATGAAGCATGGTCATCGCGATCTGGAAACGGAAGATTTTGATACCGCCAGAGGTTGAACCTGAGCAAGCGCCCGCCATCATTAGAAACGCAAATAAAGTGGTTGGTAGTGCGCCCCACGCGGTGAAGTCTTCTAAGCCAAAACCGGTTGTGGTGACCACGGATACGATATTGAACATCGAAACACGCATCGCATCCATGACTGTGTAGCCATCTCTAACCACCAACCATGTCGATATTACGGCACTGGTGACCAAGAATAGATACGTGAACCCTTTCACTTGCGCATCTTTGTAGAGGATTGAGAGCTTTCTACCACGCAGTGCGCTAACGAACAATAGGAAAGGCAGGCCGCCAAGGAACATGAACAGCGTTCCCACCCAGTGAGCACTGTTAGAGAAGTGGTTCATCGAGCCATCGGATGTTGAGTATCCCCCCGTCGACAGTGTTGTGAAGGCGTGATTGATCGCGTCAAAGATGCCCATGCCTGCAAACAGGTAGCTAATAATGCACAAGCCAGTCAGAACCAGATAAACCGCCACGATGTTCTTCGCGACCGTTTTCGCTCGTGGGCTGCTTTTATCTGACCAATCGGATGATTCGGTTTGGAACAGGCGCATACCACCGACGTTGAGCATTGGCAGAACCGCTACCGCCATAACGATAAAGCCGATGCCACCTAACCATTGCAGTATTGAACGCCACAACAGGATGCTTGGTGCCATGCTGTCTAAGCCGCTTAATACGGTTGAGCCTGTTGTGGTGATACCAGACATGGTTTCAAAATAGGCGTCAGTGAAGCTGATGTGGTTGATGAAGACAAACGGTAATGCAGCAAAGGCACTGGCAATCGTCCAGACCAGAGAGGTGATCAGGAACATGTCCCGCACCCCAAGTCGGAACTTAGCGGAGCGGCCTAAACTCAAGCAGATAAACGCCACTATGTGCGTGATCACTACCGACTGACCAAACTCGAGGAAGCCACCGGTGCCTGTGAAAAAGGCAACCAATGTAGGGATGTACATGAAAAGGGCGAGTTTTGATAACACTAACCCTATCACTAATAATATCGGACGAAAGTTGACCATAGCTTAATAGACCATCGCTTTGAGCCGGAGCGTCGTTCTCACAAGAAGAAAGCTGCGAGAAGAAGCTTACGAGAACAAGGCTATAAGAAGAACGGGCTCGGTTGGAATAGAGACTCAACATCAGGTACGTATTTCTTGTCCACTAGGAACATCACTACGTGGTCATCTTGTTCGATTACGGTTCTATCGTGCGCGATAAGAACTTCTTCTCCGCGAACAATCGCACCAATAGTGGTACCCGGTGGCAGTTTGATGTCGCCAATCGCTCGGCCAACAACCTTAGAGGTGGTTTCGTCACCGTGAGCAATCGCTTCGATCGCCTCTGCAGCCCCACGGCGTAGAGATGATACGTTTACAATATCAGCACGACGAACGTGGGTAAGCAGCGCAGAAATGGTCGCTTGCTGTGGCGAGATAGCAATATCAATCACACCACCCTGAACAAGGTCGACATAAGCACCACGCTGAATCAGTACCATTACCTTCTTGGCGCCCATTCGCTTCGCCAGCATTGCTGACATGATGTTGGTTTCATCTTCATTGGTTAGAGCGATGAACACATCAACTTGATCGATGTTCTCTTCGGTCAGCAGTTCTTGGTCGGCAGCATCACCACAGAATACGATGGTGTTTTCTAATTCTTCAGATAGCTTCTCAGCGCGAGTGTAGCTGCGCTCGATAAGCTTGATGCTGTAGCTCTGCTCTAGGCGCTTTGCCAAGCTTGCACCAATGTTACCACCGCCAACAATCATGATGCGTCGGTACGGTTTCTCGAGGCGTTGTAGTTCACTCATTACTGAGCGGATGTGGTTACTTGCTGCCACAAAGAAAACCTCATCATCGGCTTCAATGATGGTGGTGCCTTGCGGGCGAATAGGGCGACCTTGACGGAAAATCGCGGCAACACGAGTATCAATGTGCGGCATATGCTCACGCAAAGCAGACAGTGCGTTACCAACCAGTGGGCCACCGTAGTAAGCTTTTACTGCTACTAGGCTAACCTTCTGTTCAGCAAAACTCACAACCTGCAGTGCACCTGGGTATTGAATCAGGCGCTCGATGTAGCTGGTTACCAGTTCTTCGGGTGCAATCAGGTGATCGACTGGGATAGCACCTGATTTGAAGAGTGCTTCTTTCTCTTCTAGGTATTGAGGAGAACGAATACGGGCAATTCGGTTTGGCGTATTAAACAGAGAGAAGGCAACCTGACATGCGGCCATGTTGGTTTCATCCATGTTGGTTACGGCAACCAACATGTCGGCATCTTGCGCGCCCGCTTCACGTAGTGTGTTCGGGT
Organism: Vibrio sp. T20; assembly: GCF_007858795.1. Classification (NCBI taxonomy): domain Bacteria; kingdom Pseudomonadati; phylum Pseudomonadota; class Gammaproteobacteria; order Vibrionales; family Vibrionaceae; genus Vibrio; species Vibrio sp. T20. Next base: position 11,957 of record NZ_VFEB01000256.1, on the reverse strand, counting down.
GGCTGGCATAACCGTTTACAACCCTAAGGTCGTATTTGTCCTGAAGTTCACGAAGTCGGTCGGCATTACGGTCGACGATCGTGATGTCATTGTTTTCACCCACTAGGTTTTCAGCAAGGGTACCGCCAACTTGTCCAGCACCTAGAATAATGATCTTCATAGCCTTTCTCTTATTTTTTGCCGTTGTAATTCTAGTGATCTCATTTTGGTTTGATAATGCACTAGAAAGAAACAGCGGCTAAGAAATAAATTCTTAGCCGCTGTTAGTTGTTATGCCTGTTTTACTAGAACTGCGTAGTAGAAGCCATCCATATCTTCTTCACCAGGCAGTATTTGACGACCCGGTTTTTCGATATCAGACCCAACCAGCGTTGCGTTCTCGGTACGCTCTAAGAATGCTTTCACTTGCAGCACGTTTTCTTGTGGCGTGATAGAGCATGTCGCATAAACCATGGTGCCGCCTTCTTTTAGCTGGCGCCACATTGCATCCAAAATCTCACTTTGCAGCTCTGCTAGTGCATCAATATCAGAGGCACGGCGTAGCCACTTAATGTCAGGGTGACGGCGGATTACACCGGTCGCTGAACATGGAGCATCAAGTAGGATGCGATCGAACTGACTGCCAGTCCACCACTCTTCAGGGTAGCGAGCATCACCACAGATTACGTCGGCACGTAGTTGTAGGCGTTCAAGGTTATCGTAAACGCGGTCTAGGCGTTTAATATCACTGTCGATTGCAACCACTTCAGTGTCTTGAGTATGTTCAAGAATGTGTGCAGTTTTACCGCCAGGAGCAGCACAGCAATCAAGGATTAGCTCACCATCTTTTGGTGTTAGGTAATCAACAGAAAGTTGAGCTGCAGCGTCTTGTACTGATACCCAGCCTCGGTCGAAACCAGGAAGCAAAGTAACATCACAAGGTGACGCTAATTTTATGGCATCAGCCGCTTCAGGGTGCAGTGTGTATTCAATGTTTTCGTTTTTAAGCAGTTCAACATACTCGTCACGCGTGTGGTGTTGGCGGTTTACGCGCAGCCACATTGGTGCCTTGCTGTTGTTTGCTTCAACCAATTGCTCCCACTGATCTGGGTAGCTTTCTTGAAGCATTTTTAGGATCCAGCTTGGATGGCTGTATTTGCCCGCATTGTGGCTAACGGCTTTCTCATCTAGCTCTTCTTGATCGCGTAGGTAGCTGCGAAGCACTGCGTTGATCAAACCACTCAGGCTTGGGCCGCGTAGTGTTTTGGTTGCTTCAACTGTTTCAGCAACGGCAGCATGCGAAGGAATGCGCATAAAGCTCAACTGGTAAATGCCTACTAAGATCAGGTGGTGGAATACGCGCTTTTTACCTTTAAGCGAGTTTTCCATCAGTTCGTTAGCGATTGACTCTAAGCGAGGCAGGTAACGAAGTGCGCCGTAGCAAATCTCTTGCAGTAGAGCATGGTCTCGCGGACGGATCGTTTTTTGAGCCGCAGGGAGAGCGTGTGAAAGAGAGTGGCCTTTATCGACAACTTGGAATAGGACATTTGCAGCAGCAGCGCGAACATTCATGTGGGGTACCGAATATTTATTGAATACATGAGGGCATCTCTGCCCTCGTAAAGGTTTTCTAAACAGTGTTTTTACAAGCTACTCGTTTTTAAGTGCATATTGAGTAGCTTTAAAGCGGTTAAGAAAGTTGAGTACCAACTTCAAACCAGCTTGCACGTGAGTTCAAGATGTCCTGAACTGACATGGCTTTTTTGCCTGGAACTTGTAGCTGTTCCAATACTAGTACTTTGTCGCCAGTCGCAACATAAATACCAGTCTTATCTGCTTTGATGATTGAGCCAGCTGGCGCAGATGTCGATTCTTCATCAACACGTGTCTGCCAAACTTTAATGCTTTTTTCATCATTAGAGCTGCTATCAACAATCGCAAAGTGGCTCATTGGCCATGGGTTGAAAGCGCGCACACAACGTTCGATGTGTTCTGCACTGTCATTCCAATCAATTTTAGCTTCTTCTTTGCTCAGCTTCTTCGCGTAGTTAGCAAGTTCGTCGTCTTGCTTCTCAGCGACAGCCTTACCAGAAGCGATGTCTGCTAAACACTCAACAAGAGCATCAGGACCAAGACCAGCTAACTTTTCGTACATTGACGCACTGGTATCTGTAGATTCGATTGGTAGTGTTGCGATGCTGAGCATATCACCGGTATCTAGGCCGATATCCATCTGCATGATCGTCACGCCAGTCTCTTTATCGCCCGCCCAGATAGAGCGTTGGATAGGAGCAGCACCACGCCAGCGCGGCAGGATAGAGCCATGCACGTTGATACAACCTAAGCGAGGCGTATCTAAAACCACTTGTGGAAGCAATAAGCCGTACGCTACAACCACCATGATGTCAGCATTCAAACCCGCTAGCTCTTGCTTAGCTTCATCTGACTTGAAGTTTTCAGGTTGGTAAACCGGAATATTGTTTTCAAGTGCGATGTTTTTTACTGGGCTCGCAGTCAGTTTTTTACCGCGGCCTGCTGGACGATCTGGCTGTGTGTAAACAGCAATAACTTCATGCTCCGAAGACAACAACGCCGCCAAGTGACGGGCGGCGAAATCCGGAGTACCTGCGAAGACAATTCTTAAAGACTGACTCAAGGTAGGCTTCCTTCTAATTTAGTAATAGCAGCGGTGATTAACCTTGTTTCTCGTTGAAACGTTTAATCTTCGCTAGCTTATCTTGGATACGTTTACGCTTTAATGGCGATAGGTAATCAACAAACAACTTGCCTTCTAGGTGGTCAAGTTCGTGCTGAACACAGATAGCCAGAAGGTCATCAGCGTCGAATGTGAATTCGTTGCCGTCACGGTCTAATGCTTTAACCGTTACTTCTGCAGCGCGAGGTACTAGAGCTCGAGCGCCAGGTACAGATAGACAGCCTTCTTCGATACCATCTTCGCCGCGCTTTTCAGTGATTTCAGGGTTGATCAGAACCATAGGCTCATCACGCGTCTCTGAAATATCGATAACAACGATGCGCTGGTGGAAATCTACTTGCGTTGCCGCAAGGCCGATACCTTCTTCGTCGTACATGGTTTCAATCATGTCATCAACGAACTTTTGAATCTCTGGGGTAACTTCTTTTACCGGTTTCGCCACGGTACGTAGACGATCATCTGGTAATGTTAATACTTGTAATACAGACATATACACTCGAAATATTGAACTGTGCCGAAACAGCTTAAACCTTGTTGGCTCAATTCTAGACATTTTAGAGGCCAAATGACAGCATCCTGAAGGTAATTCTCCAATCAGATGTCATATATTCAGACCAAGGAACCTAGGTCATGCGTCATTTATTCCCGGTTTTATCTCTTGTTTGTGCCTCGATTTCGTTCGCCGCTACGGCGGAAAATAGTGAACAACCTTTAACCATTAAACAGGGCGCACCCGAGGCGTATGTGGTGGTTAAGGGGGATACTTTGTGGGATATATCCGCGATGTACCTCGATAGCCCATGGTTGTGGCCAAGGTTATGGCAGGTGAATCCAGAGATTGAAAACCCTCATCTTATTTACCCCGGAGATAAACTGTCTTTGGTTTGGATTAATGGCGAGCCTGTATTGAGCCTTAAGCCTGTTATCAAGCTGAGCCCTAAGATTCGTGTCTCTGAGAAGAAAGCAGTACCTACCGTCAATGAGGGGCTAGTTTTGCCGTATTTACAGTCTGATCGCTTGGTAGAGCAGCAAGATATCGAATCGGCGCAACGGGTATTAGGAACCAGTGATGGAAAGAGATTCTTATCGGGTGCAGACCGGTTATTTATCTCAGGTAACCAGCAGCATCAAAAATGGGGTATCTACCGCGCCGTTGAAACTTACCAACGGCAGCAACCCCAAGCGACTATTACCTCGTTGCGCTTGGTTGCCACTGCGCGCTTAAAAGAAGTGGATGCTGAGTTCAGCAGCTTGCAGATAGACACTCAATTGCAAGAGGTATTGCTTAACGACCTTGTGCTCCCTGAACTTGGTGTTGTTCAGGTTAACCTCTCTACCACGTTTTATCCTGCACCTAGTGCGGCGGGTCAGTTTGCTAATATCTTGGGCTCATTAGATGGCAGCCAATACAGCGTGAAGAATCAGGTGATAGTGATCAACAAAGGCTCACAGGATAATCTTCGTCAGGGTTCTATGTTTACTCTCAGCGAAAGCGGTGCGGTGGTGTTTGGTAAGCAAGGTGAATACAGCTATAAAGAGTCGGCGGCGAGCGATAAGGTGCAATTGCCAAGTACCTCGCTGGGTAGCTTGATGGTTATTCGTCCCTATCAATATTTTAGCCTCGCGTTGATTACTCAGAGCTCTAAGCCTGTTAGTAATGATATTCTGGCGGTATCGCCTTTGGACCTTGCTTTGACGGAAGAGATTAAGGGTACCGAGTGAATGAGCAACAACTGAGTGCTTGGTTAACTCTAAGTTTTGTTCCGCAATTGGGTGGCAAACGCCTTTCTCGCCTGCTGAGTATCGATTCCCCTTCGAACATTGTTGGCTACTCAAGTCAGCAGCTGCAAGCGATGGGTTTGTCAGCTAAGCAAATATCCTATCTAAGAGAGCAAGCCCCAAGAGAAGTGGAGGCTTGCTTATCATGGCAAGCAAAACAGCCTAACCATCACATTATTACCCCGAATTGCTCATATTATCCCAAACTGCTCAATGAGATTGCCTCTGCGCCCAGTGTTCTTTTCGTTAAAGGTCACGTCGAAAAGCTGATTGAACCTCAAATCGCTATGGTCGGCAGTCGCAATGCCAGTCTTGAAGGGCTGCAGACAGCGAAGTCCTTCGCCAAAGAGTTTGTCCAAAACGGTTTGATTATCACCAGTGGCTTAGCTTTAGGTATCGATGGCTATGCTCATGATGGTGCTCTGGATAAAGGAGGGGAAACTTTTGCAGTGTTGGGTTCTGGCTTGGACTCCATTTATCCTGCCCGCCACCGAAATCTAGCGGAGAGGATCTGTGAGAATGGCGCGCTGATTTCAGAGTTTCGCCCAAGTGCTAAACCGAGACCTGAACATTTCCCCCGTCGTAACCGTATTATAAGTGGCTTGTCTTTGGGAACTCTCGTTGTTGAAGCGGCAGAAAAGAGTGGTTCTTTGATTACGGCTCGTTATGCGATGGAGCAAGGTCGAGAAGTGTTTGCGCTTCCCGGTTCTATTCATAGCCCAACCAGCCGAGGAGGTAACAGTCTCATCAAAGCTGGAGCATGTTTAGTGCAAAATGCTCAAGATGTTCTGATTGAAATAAAGAGTCTGTTAAACTGGTCTATAGAGCAGCAGCCGAGCTTATTCGAACCTACGCAGAATAAGGGTGAAAATGAACAATTGCCATTTCCACAGCTGTTAGCTAACGTAGGATTAGAGGCGACACCCGTTGATATTTTGGCACAGAGAACCCATATACCTGTGCATGAAGTCATGATGCAGCTTTTAGAGCTTGAGCTCTCAGGGCATGTTGTTGCAGTTTCCGGTGGCTATATTCGAAAGGGGAGAGGCTAAGCTATGATGATGGACATACTGATGTACTTGTTTGAAACCTACATCCATAGCGATTCTGAATTGCAGGTGGATCAAGACGAGCTGGAAGATGAGCTTCTTCGAGCAGGGTTTCACCAAGACGATATTTATAAGGCCCTCCATTGGTTAGAAGATCTTGCGGCACTGCAAGATACCGACAACCAAGCGGCGATTACTATGTGCTCCAATACCTCGATGCGTGTTTATACCAGTCGAGAGATTTCACGTATTAATATGGAGTGTCGAGGTTTCCTACTATTCCTAGAGCAGATCAACGTGCTCACGACAGAGATTCGTGAAATGGTGATTGATCGTGTAATGGGGCTTGAGACCAACGAATTTGAATTGGATGATCTGAAATGGATTATCTTAATGGTGCTATTCAATGTACCGGGTAATGAAAGAGCTTACACGCAAATGGAAGAGCTGTTGTACACCAAAGAGCAAGGTATCTTGCATTAATACAGGCTTGTCATGAGTAGTAAGATTGATAATCAGCTTTTTTCAGCACATGAACATGCGTTAGAGCATGAACCTTGTCCACAGTGTGGTGGGGAGCTTCAGCTTCGCCATGGTAAGCACGGCCCATTTTTAGGCTGTAAGCAGTATCCGAGCTGTGATTACATCAAGCCTCTTCATCAAAATGATGGTCATGTGGTGAAAGAGCTGGGCGTACCGTGCCCTAAATGCCAAAACGAGTTGGTATTAAGGCAAGGTCGCTTTGGGATGTTCATTGGTTGTAGTAGCTACCCAACGTGTAATCACATCGAATCTTTAGATCAACCGAAAGAACAACCTGAAGAGCAGCCACTTGTTGCCTGTCCTGAGTGTGGCCGAGGTCATCTGGTTGAGCGTAAATCTCGCTATGGCAAAATCTTTTATGCTTGTGATAACTACCCTAAGTGTAAGTTCGCCGTTAATCAGCCACCAGTTATAGGTCGTTGTGAAGAGTGCCAGTTCCCGTTGTTACTTGAGAAGAAAACAGCTCACGGGATGAAAAAGCAATGTGCGGACCGCAAGTGTCATCACATTCAATCTCAGTAGTGATGCTAATTGCAGTAAGTGAATGACCAGAAATAAAAAAACGGCGCTCAATGAGCGCCGTTTCTATATCCAATAAACGTTCTATATTCATCAAGCAATGTAGACTGACTTCATCTGCTCAGCAAATTCATGCACAGCAGGGTAGGCTTGCTTATCGAGAATGTCTGCCAGTGAGCATAACGCTCTTTGCAGCTCTGCGTTGTAGTCAGCGCTCACGTTAATGTGGCCCATCTTACGACCTGCACGCTTCTCTTTACCATACCAATGAACATGGCAACCACTTTGAGCAAGAATTGCTTCAGGTAGGGTATCTTCACCAAGGATGTTGATCATTGCAGTCGGGCGAATCAGTTTGGTGTTGCCTAGTGGCATACCACACACGGCACGTAGATGGTTCTCAAACTGACAAGTCTCTGCGCCTTGCTGTGTCCAGTGGCCAGAGTTATGAACACGTGGTGCAATCTCGTTAACCAGCAGTGAACCTTTAACATCAAAGAACTCAAGTGCTAGCACGCCAACGTAATCTAAACGCTCAGCAATGGCAGTGAACATGGCTTTAGCTTGCTCTTGCAGTTCAATGTCATCAATCGCTGTCGATAAGCTCAACACGCCATCGGTGTGAACATTTTCAGCCAGTGGGTACACTTGAATCTCACCATTGGCGCCACGAGCACCCACCAGTGATACTTCGCGATCAAACGGAACGAACTCTTCAGCCACAATTGCTTGGTTGTCTGTTGCGGCGATGCACTCAGCCATTTCTGCCCAAGTCGCGTCAACATTGTCTAATGTCTTTAAGCGCCATTGACCTTTGCCATCGTAGCCGCCAAGTGTGCTCTTCAATACCATTGGTAAGCCAACGTGAGCGATCGCAGCGTCAAAGTCTTCGCGAGAGTTAATCTCGTAGTACTTAGCGTTTTTCACGTTTGCTTCGTCTAACAGGGCTTTTTCAAGACGACGGTCACCGCCAGCTTTGATTGCTTCTGTTGTCGGTAAGAACTTACCGCTGCGCTCACATACCTCAAGTACATCGTGAGGGATGTGTTCGAACTCTGCAGTAATGACGTCCGCACGCTCAATCGCATTTTCTAAGCCGTTGCCTAGAATCGCTTGCGTTAATGGGTGAACAATATTTTTGCTGCCAACATCAAAAGCAGAAATTTCAATATTCAGCGGTGCCCCAGCTAGGGACATCATGCGAGCAAGTTGGCCCGCGCCTAACACAAGAACATGCATGGGAATTAGTCCTCTGCAGGGTTTGGATTAGCCAGAACAGTTTCTGTTTGCTCAGAGCGGAACGCTTCTACTTTCGCCATCACTTCTTCATTGTGTGTACCAATGATTTGAGCGGCTAGGATGCCAGCGTTAGCAGCACCAGCTTCACCGATAGCCAGAGTACCTACCGCGATACCTTTTGGCATCTGTACGATAGAAAGTAGCGAGTCCATGCCTTTCAGTGCTTTAGACTGAACAGGAACACCAAGTACAGGGACGCTTGTGAAAGCAGCCGCCATGCCTGGTAGGTGTGCAGCGCCGCCAGCACCCGCAATAATCACTTTAATACCGCGCTCTTTCGCACTGGTTGCGTAGTCTGCAAGCAACTGAGGTGTGCGGTGAGCAGAAACCACTTTTGTTTCGTACGCCACGCCAAACTGATCCAACATTTCTGCAGCTAGCTTCATTGTTGGCCAATCAGATTTAGAACCCATGATAATACCGACAGTCATCTCAAACTCCTTCAGGTACGATTTAATTAGTGATTAGATATTTTGCGCGCATTATACGGGTAAAATTGCTTAAGGAAAACGTTTGCGTCGGTCTAAGTTGTTAATTGATACATTTTATAAACAAATAGCTTTAGTCACAGTGAATGATAATTTGTACACTTAGCGAGTTTGATAACTGAATTAACGAGGCAACCCGTGGATAACTTTCAACATACATTGCAGGCATTACAGCAAGGTGAAGTCATTGCTTACCCTACCGAAGGCGTTTTTGGGGTCGGTTGTGATCCCGATAATCCACAAGCCATCAAGAAGTTGCTCGATTTAAAACAGCGACCGATGGAGAAAGGGTTGATCCTAATTGCTGCTAGTTATGAGCAGTTGTTGCCTTATATTGATGAAAGCCAGTTGACGGAAGCGCAGTTAGCGACCGTAAAAGCAACGTGGCCTGGCCCTGTTACTTGGATCATGCCAACCAGCAGCAAAGTGACTGACTGGGTCAGCGGCCAATTTGATTCCATTGCAGTACGAGTGACGGATCACCCTTTAGTTCAAAGAATGTGTAATGAATTCGGTAAGCCGTTAACCTCGACCAGTGCTAACCTGACAGGTGAACCGCCTTGTATGACGACTGAAGAAGTTCAACAGCAACTGGGTCAACATTTGGTGGCTATTTTAGAAGGTCAAACGGGTGGTCGTGACAAGCCAAGCGAAATTAGAGATGCAAAAACGTCGAAAATATTAAGACAGGGTTAAACCCTGCAGAGGAAGAAAGATGTCAGCAATTGATAAAGAAGCAGTAAAACAGTTTTTACTGAGCCTACAAGATTCGATTTGCCAACAGCTTGAACAAGCTGATGGTAGCGCACTATTTAAAGAAGATGCATGGGAACGCGAACCTGGCGATCGCCTTGGTGGCGGTGGTCGAACTCGTGTTATGACCAACGGTACGGTATTTGAGCAAGGTGGGGTTAACTTCTCTCACGTAGCGGGTAATGCAATGCCTGCCTCAGCCACTGCTCATCGCCCTGAATTAGCCGGGCGTAAGTTTGAGGCGATGGGTGTCTCATTAGTTATCCATCCTAAAAACCCTTATATCCCAACCTCACACGCGAACGTTCGATTCTTCATTGCGGAAAAAGAAGGGGAAGACCCGATTTGGTGGTTTGGTGGTGGTTTTGACTTAACGCCATTTTATCCTTTCGACGAAGACTGCCAGTCTTGGCATCAAACAGCCAAAGATCTTTGTGCGCCGTTTGGTGATGATGTTTATCAAGAGCATAAAGAGTGGTGTGATAAGTATTTCTATCTGCCTCACCGAGATGAAACACGCGGTGTGGGTGGTCTGTTCTTTGATGATCTTAACGAGTGGGGCTTTGAAAAGAGCTTTGCTTATATGCAGGCGGTCGGTGAAGGCTTTGCAGTCGCATATCTACCGATTGTAGAACGACGCAAAGATACGTCTTACGGTGAGCGCGAGCGTGACTTCCAACTTTATCGTCGTGGTCGCTATGTTGAATTTAACTTAGTGTATGACCGTGGCACCCTATTTGGCCTGCAAAGTGGCGGGCGTACAGAATCAATATTGATGTCTATGCCACCGTTGGCTCGTTGGGAATATCGCTATGAACCACAAGCGGGCTCACCAGAAGCTCTGCTTTATAGCGACTACCTAAAACCTCGAGTTTGGTAGTTCTTTCTTCCTTATAGGGATAGTGATAGGGTCATCTATATAGATGACCCTTTTTTATTTCTGTTAGGTAAGGATATGACACAGCAAGTAGATCGTTATGCCGTTTTCGGTAACCCTATTGGGCAAAGCAAATCGCCATTCATTCACACATTATTTGCTCGCCAAACCAGCCAACAACTTACCTATACAGCATTACAGCCAGAGCATGGTGAATTTATCACTGCTGCCAAAGCCTTTTTCAGTGAAGGTGGTCGAGGATGTAATGTCACAGCGCCTTTTAAAGAAGATGCCTATCAGTTTGCCAATCGCCTAACTGAGAGGGCTGAACTAGCTGGTGCCGTAAATACCCTTAAGAAGTTAGATGACGGAGAGATTATTGGTGATAACACCGATGGTGAGGGTTTAGTTCAAGACCTTCTTCAACATCAAGTTATGCTAGAAGGGGCTCGCGTTCTTCTGCTTGGCGCTGGTGGTGCTGCTCGAGGTGTTATTCAACCTCTTCTCGACCAAAAGCCACATCAGTTGGTGATAGCTAACCGAACCAGTTCAAAGGCAGAACTATTGGCTGAGATGTTTTCTTCATATGGAAACATCAAAGGAATGGGGCTAAGTGATGTTAATGAGGGCTTTGATGTCATTATTAATTCGACCTCATCTGGTCTAAGCGGACAACTTCCGGAAGTTTCTGATGTTATTTTCAATTCGAATAGTTCCGTTTATGACATGGTTTACGGATCTGGAACGACGGTATTCAATCTGTGGGCGTTAGATAATGGTGTTCACGCTGTTTATGATGGTTTGGGGATGCTAGTGGGACAGGCAGCAGAGAGCTTTATGCTTTGGCGTGGCCTTCGTCCGGGAACAAAACAGATTTTAAGAGAATTACGTAAAAACCTAGAGATGTAATGGGGTATTTATAAAAATGAATCAATCAATTCTATTTCCTGATATCCAAGATTGGGATGAAGAGAGCCGAACAATCACCTTCCCAGCACAACAGTCGGGTGCATTGATCGAATGTGTCATGTCTATTGAAGAATTATCACGATTGGCAGGTAGATATATAAAAGAAGGCGATCAAGCTTTAGTTATCTTTTCAGGGTTACGTTTCGATATTGAAGAGTTAGCGGAAGAGTTAATAGAAGAAGAGGAGTATGACTCCTCTAATCGGATTCAGATCAAAGTGTTTTAGACTGGCAACACAGAGTCTAGATAGTCGTTTTTATTCTGAACATAGTTGTCAGCTGACTTCTGTAAAAAGGCACGCTCTTTATCATTTAATGGGCGTGCTTGTTTTACTGGGCTTCCTACATAGAGATAACCGCTTTCCAGTACCTTATTAGGCGGCACCAAGCTACCAGCACCAATCATCACTTCTTCTTTAATAATTACACCATCAAGCACGATAGCTCCCATACCAACAAGTACACGATCTTCAATGGTGCAACCATGCAGCATTACTTTATGGCCGATGGTGACATCATTACCTATTAATAGAGGGTAACCTTCAGGGTTTTCTGCATTCTTATGGGTGACGTGCAAAACGCTTCCGTCTTGAATATTCGTTCTCTTTCCAATATGGATGTGGTTTACATCTCCTCGAGCAGCAACCAAAGGCCACACGCTAGAGTCGTTACCGATTTTGATATCACCAACCAGTACCGAACTTGTATCTATATAGACACCTTGTCCAATCTGAGGGGATACTCCTTTATAACTGCGTATTGAACTCATAAGTCCTCCTTTATATAGGCACCTTAAGCCCTTAATTAAGGGGAATACTAGTGAAAATGGGGCGTTTTGAACAAAAAACGCTCGAACAATCAAAAAAGTAAGAAAAACTTCAAAAAGGGCTTGCCAGTGTGATCGAAATCTCTATAATGCGACCTCGTTGAAACGGGAAGGCTTCGTAAGAAACCAAAACGAATCAACAGGTCAAATTAGCCAAGCTA
>NZ_VFEB01000194.1:0-66628 GCF_007858795.1 Vibrio sp. T20 | reverse complement strand
ATGATATCACTTAAGATATCTAAATAATGGTGCGGTCGGAGAGACTTGAACTCTCACACCTCTCGGCGCCAGAACCTAAATCTGGTGCGTCTACCAATTCCGCCACGACCGCTTTACTTTCCTAAAAACTCTTGTCGTTAATAAACATGTGTTTAATAACAAACAGAGTGCTTAGGAAATGGTGGCTACTGCGGGATTTGAACCTGCGACCCCATCATTATGAGTGATGTGCTCTAACCAACTGAGCTAAGTAGCCATTTCCAAATTGTCGTTCATTTCGATACGTTGCCGCTTCGTTGTGAACGGGGCGCATTATGCGTAGTTGAGCGAAACCCGTCAACTTTTTTTTTGAATAAATCGCGAATAAACATCTGTTCGGTTTCTTTTTAGGCAAAGAGGCGTATTTGTCGACAAAAAACAGGTCTAAAAGGCGATATATATAGGAAGTTAAGTTTCTGATGAGGGGCAATTTAGAAAGGAGAAAAACAAAAAGGCCAGTGAATTCACTGGCCTTTTTTCTAGATGTTTAATCAGAATTATACGTTGAAGCGGAAGTGAACAACGTCACCATCTTTAACTATGTATTCTTTACCTTCAAGGCGCCACTTACCTGCGTCTTTCGCACCGCTCTCACCGTTAAACTCGATGAAGTGATCAAATCCTACTACTTCTGCACGGATGAAGCCTTTCTCGAAGTCTGTGTGGATCTTACCCGCTGCTTGTGGCGCAGTTGCACCTACAGGGATTGTCCAAGCGCGAACTTCTTTAACGCCAGCAGTGAAGTAAGTTTGAAGAGTCAGTAGTTCGTAACCAGAGCGGATCACTCGGTTAAGACCTGGTTCTTCGATACCCATATCCGCTAGGAACTCTTCGCGATCTTCGTCATCAAGTTCGGAAAGCTCAGATTCGATTGCTGCACAAACTGCAACAACTACGTTGTTTTCGTTTTCAGCGTATTCACGAACAGCGTCTAGGTATGGGTTATTTTCAAAACCATCTTCTGCAACGTTTGCGATGTACATGGTTGGCTTAAGCGTTAGGAAGTTTAGGTAGCCGATTGCTGCCGCTTCTTCTTTGCCAAGTTCAACAGTACGCGCCATACCACCTTCAGTTAGAACTGGAAGTAGCTTTTCTAGTACAGTGATTTCGAATTTAGCGTCTTTGTCGCCGCCTTTTGCTTTCTTCGCGTTACGTTGAATTGCACGCTCACAGCTGTCTAAGTCAGCCAGTGCAAGTTCAAGGTTGATCACTTCGATATCTTCGATTGGAGATACTTTACCAGCAACGTGAACAATGTTTTCATTTTCAAAGCAGCGTACAACGTGACCGATAGCGTCAGTTTCACGGATGTTAGCTAGGAACTTGTTACCAAGACCTTCACCTTTAGATGCGCCAGCCACTAGGCCCGCGATATCTACGAATTCCATTGTCGTTGGAAGGATCTTCTGTGGATTAACAATTTTTGCTAATGCATCTAAGCGTAGATCTGGAACCGGAACGATACCTGTGTTTGGTTCGATCGTACAAAATGGAAAGTTTGCTGCTTCGATGCCTGCTTTTGTCAGTGCGTTAAACAGAGTTGACTTACCAACGTTTGGTAGACCAACGATGCCACATTTAAAACCCATGATATAAACCTTATTCTGCTTTGAACGTATGTAAGCGATTTTGTGCTTTTGGTAGGCCATCTTTTAATAAGATGTCTAGGCTGCGAACCGATTCGTCAACGACGGCCTCGATACACTCTTGCTCTTTTTGAGGAGCTTTGCCTAATACATAACCTGCAACTTTATCTTTGTGTCCTGGATGGCCGATGCCTAATCTAAGACGATAGAATTCTTTATTGTTACCCTGCTTGCTGATGATGTCTTTCAGACCATTATGTCCACCATGACCACCACCTTTTTTAAACTTTCCAATACCAGGAGGAAGATCTAACTCATCGTGAGCGACCATGATCTCTTCTGGTTTAATTTGGTAGAACTTTGCTAAGGCTGCAACTGCTTTGCCTGACAAGTTCATAAAAGTCGTTGGGATCAGCAAACGAAGATCTTCACCGTGAACCATGATACGACCCGTTAGGCCAAAGAACTTTGGTTCGTTCTTTAGTGTCACGTTATGTACACGCGCTAATTCTTCAACTACCCAAGCACCCGCATTGTGGCGAGTTTTGGCGTATTCTGGACCTGGATTAGCCAGTCCAACGAGAAGTTTTATTTGTTGGCTCAAGGTATGGATCTCTCTCGGGATTTCAAAAAGCGCCGTATGATATCACAGTTTATGAAAAAGGTGCGAGCTAGCTGATAGCTGCGCGATTATTCCTGTTTGTCATAACTAGCAGTGCAATATTACTCAGACATAAAAAAAGCACTTCATTGACTGAAGTGCTTAATGTCTTTCTCTTGCGTATTTCTAAAACCAAGCTTTTGTAAAAAGCTATAAGGCTTGGATTAGTTGAACATCGCTGAGATTGATTCTTCATTGCTGATACGACGAATCGCTTCAGCAAGCATGCGAGAAAGGCTAAGTGTTGTCACTTTACCAGTCGCAGCCATCTCTGGAGATAGAGAGATAGAATCCGTTACGATAACTTGGTCTAGAACAGAGTTCTTGATGTTGTTCGCAGCAGTACCAGAGAAAACAGCGTGAGTTGCGTAAGCGAATACACGCTTAGCACCGCGCTCTTTTAGCGCTTCAGCTGCTTTACATAGTGTGCCACCCGTATCGATCATGTCATCAACGATAACACAGTCACGGCCTTCAACATCACCGATTAGGTTCATTACTTCAGAAACGTTAGCACGTGGACGACGCTTATCAACGATAGCGATGTCAACATCACCTAGCGCTTTAGCAGTAGCACGAGCACGTACAACACCGCCAAGGTCTGGAGAAACCACAACTGGGTTTTCTAGGCCGCGGTTCGCCATGTCTTCTAGAAGAACTGGAGTGCCGAAGATGTTATCAACAGGTACATCGAAGAAGCCTTGGATTTGCTCTGCGTGTAGGTCGATAGTAAGAACGCGGTCAACGCCAACGTTAGAAAGGAAATCTGCAACAACTTTTGCAGTAATTGGCACACGAGCAGAACGTACACGACGATCTTGACGGGCATAACCGAAGTAAGGGATTACAGCAGTAATACGGCCAGCAGAAGCACGGCGCATTGCGTCAATCATTACCACCAATTCCATTAGGTTGTCATTGGTTGGTGCACAAGTTGATTGAATCAGGAATACATCGCTACCACGAACGTTTTCATTGATTTGAACAGCGACTTCGCCATCAGAAAAACGGTCTACAGTAGCATCGCCAAGAGAGATGTATAGACGATCAGCAATACGTTGGGCTAGTTCAGGTGTTGCGTTACCAGCAAATAGCTTCATATCAGGCACGGTGGAAACCTCGGGTTGCGTCCAGTTTTAAATAGATTGTGGGTGGGCTGATTGGTATTCAGCCAGAGTTTCTTTTAAAGGAGAAATGTTTCTTCCTTTCGCTACGAAAGCGGAAACTGTGTCAGGCAGTTGTTCTCGCACCAATTCGGCTTCGTTTTTGCTGTTAAATTCAGCAAAAACGCACGAACCTGTGCCAGTCAATCTCGACGGCGCGTATTGTAGCAGCCATGAAAGTTGCTTATCAACCTCTGGGTACAGCATTCGCACAATTTTTTCGCAATCGTTTACGTATTCTTGCTCTAGAAGCGTTGATAACGCTCGCTTTGGCGTGTTTCGAGTTAATTTTGAGTGTGTGAATATGTCTACCGTTGCTATGCTCACTTGAGGCTTAACCACAAGGTACCATTTTTCATTCGGATTAGCGGGTTGTAGCTGTTCGCCAACGCCTTCAGCAAAAGCAGCATGACCACGAACAAATACCGGGACATCTGCTCCAAGCTTTAAACCGATTTCGGCGAGCTGATCATCTGAAAGATCGAGTTGCCATAAATAATTCAGCGCGACTAATACAGTTGCTGCATTTGAAGAGCCTCCGCCAATACCGCCTCCCATAGGAAGAACTTTCTTGAGTTCAATATCGGCACCGAAAGAAGTCGATGTGTATTGTTGAAGGGCAGTAGCGGCTTTCCAAATTAGGTTGTCTTCTAGCGCAACGCCTGGAATCTCTGGCGTTATTGTTATCGAATTTGTTTTCTCATTTGCAGTGACCGTCAGTTCATCACCAAAATCGACAAACTGAAATAAGGTTTGAAGTTCGTGATAGCCATTGTCACGTCGACCAGTGATATAGAGAAATAAATTCAGTTTAGCCGGAGAGGGCCAATGGGTTGGCGTTGTTATCATTTTTTCAGTGTCCACTTCGAAACTACAATGTTGATTTTGTTCTCGTCTTGCTTGAATGACAATCGAGTAGGGAGGGGAATTGTCTCTACGCTCGCGTTATCTTCACCCGATAGCTGTTTACTCGGCATTTCTGTATTTCGGTAGTTAGCAAAATTCAGTGTCCATAATTGACTGCTGACTTGTTTAGACAGAGATTCAAGCGTGTTGGTGGTGTTCAATTGGTAGCTGTCTGCTTGGTCGGGAATACCAAGAAACCACTGTGGCAGATGATCAATAGGGATCTGCAACCCAGTTAGTTGCTCTACCAATACAGATGCACTTGCGTGAGTGAATACCTGATCATCATAAGTGACTACCTTGGCACCCGAGCTGTCAATCGTGAGGTTCAAGGCGGTTTGACCAAGGAAAGTGGTCAGTCTTAATTGGCTTTGATTTGGGGAGTGCTTCCAAATGAAATTAAGGCTTTGGCGTTGCTCTGGAGAAATGTAAGCGAGCTTGCCTGAGGCTTGGTAGTTTTCTATCTGTAGAAGGCGGTTTTGGTGACTTTGCCACTCTACACTGGTCGGTTGTTCTGGGATAGACGAGCAACCCACCATAATTATGGTCATAAAAATAAGAGACGTGATTTTACGAAGCTTGCTCATATTTGCTCACAACTTGTTCAAATTTATCTAAAAAACGTCTCAACTATAGCATTGAATTCACGAAGTCAGGAAAACAAATCCCGCTTGCTCTTTAAATAGAGCCATGCATCAAGTAAAATTCGCCCCTTGTTTCCATTCCCTGATCGAGAACTTCTGATACATGTCTTTGCTTGCCGTAGGTATCAATCACAATACAGCGTCGGTTGAATTGCGAGAAAAAGTCGCTTTTGGTCCAGATAAATTATCTGAGGCACTCAAGCAACTTAACGCAAATGCACACGTAAATGGAAGTGTCATACTTTCTACCTGTAATCGAACTGAAGTGTATTGTGACGTCAAAGGCGTGGCAAAAAACAAGTTGATCGATTGGCTGTCAGTTTTCCATCAAGTTAGTCCTGAAGAGCTAAAACCAAGTCTTTATATCCATGAAGAGCAGGCTGCGATTAAGCATTTAATGCGTGTAGCTTGTGGTTTGGACTCTTTAGTATTGGGCGAGCCACAGATCTTAGGTCAGGTGAAGCAAGCTTATACAGACTCGCGAGAGAACAAATCTGTTGATGCTTCAATGGAAAAGCTGTTTCAGAAATCATTCTCTGTCGCGAAGCGTGTTCGAACTGAAACGGAGATCGGCGGAAGCGCGGTTTCGGTTGCTTACGCAGCTTGTACGTTAGCCAAACATATTTTTGAATCAATTGCCGATTCAACTGTGTTATTGGTGGGTGCGGGTGAAACGATTGAGTTGGTGGCTAAGCATCTTTCAGCGAATGGCTGCACCAAGATGATAGTGGCTAACCGAACTCGTGAGCGTGCTTTAGGGTTGGCTGAAGAGTTTGGTGCTGAAGTGATCAGCCTCAATGAGATCCCTGATCATCTGCATCGAGCGGATATCGTGATCAGTTCAACCGCCAGTCCGTTACCTATTATTGGTAAGGGTATGGTGGAGACCGCACTGAAAACAAGAAAACATCAACCTATGTTGTTGGTTGATATTGCGGTTCCGCGTGATGTGGAATCTCAGGTCGGTGAGTTAAACGACGCCTACCTTTATTCAGTGGATGATCTGCAGTCGATTGTTGACGGCAACATTGAACAACGCAAAGTGGAAGCGATTCAAGCGGAAGCAATAGTTAGCGAAGAAAGTGCGGCATTCATGAGTTGGATGCGTTCACTGCAAGCGGTAGACAGTATTCGTGACTATCGCAAATCGGCCAATGAAATCCGAGAAGAATTATTAAGTAAGAGTTTACAATCACTTGCCGCTGGTGGTGACCCTGAGAAACTCTTACTTGAGCTAAGTAATAAGCTCACAAACAAATTGATCCATGCTCCAACGCGTGCACTTCAAAGTGCAGCAGAGCAAGGAGAACCTGCAAAATTAATGGTCATTAGACAGAGTTTGGGCTTAGAAAACCCTCAATAATATTAGACCTCCAACAGAATAAGACATTATGAAAGCCTCGATTCTAGTAAAGCTTGAAACACTTGTTGAACGCTATGAAGAAGTTCAACATCTACTTGGTGATCCAGATGTAATCGGGAATCAAGACAAATTCCGTGCACTTTCTAAAGAGTACTCTCAACTAGAAGAAGTGACAGCCTGCTTCAAGTCATACCAGCAAGCTCAAGAAGATCTAGAAGCTGCTGAAGAGATGGCAAATGAAGATGACGCTGAAATGCGTGAAATGGCTCAAGACGAAATCAAAGACGCAAAAGCGGCGATTGAACGTTTGACTGATGAGCTACAGATTCTTCTGATTCCAAAAGATCCAAACGATGAGCGTAACTGTTTCCTTGAAATCCGTGCAGGCGCGGGTGGTGATGAAGCGGGTATCTTCGCGGGCAACCTGTTCCGTATGTACTCTAAGTTTGCTGAGAAGAAAGGCTGGCGCGTTGAAATCATGAGCAGTAATGCTTCTGAACAAGGTGGCTACAAAGAGATGATCGCTAAGGTTAGTGGCGATGCTGTTTACGGCACAATGAAATTTGAGTCGGGCGGTCACCGTGTACAACGTGTACCTGAAACTGAGTCTCAAGGCCGTGTTCATACGTCAGCATGTACGGTTGCCGTTATGCCTGAAATCCCAGAAGCTGATCTTCCAGAAATTAAAGCGGGCGATCTTAAAATTGATACTTTCCGTGCATCAGGCGCGGGTGGTCAGCACGTTAATACCACGGATTCAGCAATCCGTATTACTCACTTACCAACGGGTACAGTAGTAGAGTGTCAGGACGAGCGTTCTCAGCATAAAAACAAAGCGAAAGCGATGGCTGTTCTTGCTGCTCGTATTGTTCAAGCAGAAGAAGAGCGCCGCGCGGCAGCTGTTTCTGATACACGTCGTAACCTACTAGGTTCTGGTGACCGTAGTGACCGTATTCGTACGTACAACTACCCACAAGGTCGTGTTTCGGATCACCGTATCAACCTTACTATCTACCGTCTTAACGAAGTACTTGAAGGTGACATGCAAAGCTTGCTTGATCCTGTACTTCAAGAGCACCAAGCCGATCAGCTTGCTGCACTTGCAGAGAACAACTAACCTGTATGCAGTCAGCATATACGGTTGAAAGTGCTTTAAAAGCAGCAATCGTAAAGCTTCAAGAGGGTGATAACACATCACCCTCAATTGATGCCGCGGTACTGCTTTGTCACGCCTTAGATAAACCAAGATCTTACCTGCTTACTTGGCCTGAGAAACACCTCACCTCAGAGCAAGAGTCTGAATTCAATGCCCTTCTAACACGTCGCTTAACTGGTGAGCCTGTGGCTTACATTATCGGTGAGCGTGAGTTTTGGTCACTGCCGTTAAAAGTTTCCCCTTCTACCTTAATCCCACGCCCAGATACTGAGCGTTTGGTTGAGGTAGCTTTGGATAAAACTTACGGCAAGCAAGGTGCGATTCTAGATTTAGGTACAGGTACAGGTGCTATCGCGTTAGCATTGGCGTCTGAGATGCCGAATCGACAGGTAACGGGGATTGATCTTCGCCCTGAAGCACAGCAGCTTGCGACAGAGAATGCACAACGTCTAAACATCACCAACACTACTTTTTTGCACGGCAGTTGGTTTGAGCCTTTGAGCTCTGAGGAAACTGTGAAGTTCTCTCTGATTGTCTCTAACCCGCCATACATTGAGAAGAATGATCCTCATTTGTCTCAAGGCGATGTGCGTTTTGAGCCGATCACAGCACTAGTTGCTGAAGAGAAAGGGCTTGCAGATATCCGATACATTTCTGAAAACGCACGCGGCTTTTTGGAAAATGAAGGTTGGTTAGCATTTGAACACGGCTATGACCAAGGCTCGGCAGTTCGTGAGATTATGCAGACGCTCGGTTATCTCGATGTTGTAACAGAGAAAGATTACGGTGGTAATGACCGAGTGACATTGGGTCGTTATTGTTCATAGTTCGTAGCTGTATTCGATTACGGATATTCGCTTATGAGTAATAGACGATGAACTTGCCAAATTGATACCTTTAGCTCGACAATACATTTAACTCGGTAATGCATTTAACGAAGAAATATAGGGCATTAACGGGTATTGTGAGGCTCGTGTTAACGAAAGCACATATAAAAATATAAAGGAATACCATGTACGAAGGTCTAAAACATTTTCACCTATTAACGATTGCGATAAGCGCGCTACTTCTTTCGATTCGATTCGCTCTTATGATGGCCAATTCGCCGAAGCTTAAACATCCTTTCTTGCAGCGTTTCCCTCATATCAATGACTCGTTGCTGTTGCTATCGGGTATTGGTTTGATTTTTATCACTGGCTTTATTCCATTTACACCAGCCGCACCATGGTTAACTGAAAAACTAACCTGCGTAATGGCCTACATCGCATTAGGTTTCTTTGCACTTAAGTTAGGTAAAAACAACCTATTAAGAGTGTTCTCTTTCTTTGGTGCGCTAGGTTGGCTAGCAATGGCTGGTAAAATCGCAATGACGAAGACACCAACATTTTTCGGTTAATTATCTCCTTATTTCGGTTAACTACCTATGTACGAATTTTTTGATGAAGACTTTGACCAGCTAGAGTTAGCTGAAGGTGCATTGATCTTAAATAAAGCGATTAACCCAGAAACTCAAGACAGCTGGGCAGAGCAAGAGCTGGCTAGATTGTTAAAAGACGCCGAGTTTGCTTTGGTTAATGAAACCGATGAACAGCAGAAGTTTGAATCTTTTATTCGACTATTCTTTTATGAATGGGGTTTTGCTGGTGATAAAGATGCGTATTTCTCTTCGGAAAACGCGTTCATCGATAAAGTGCTTGAGAGAAAGAAAGGCATTCCTGTGAGTCTGGGAGCGGTCTTTCTTTTTCTAGGTCGCAAGCTAGGCTTTCCTGTAGAGGGTGTATCTTTCCCTACTCAATTCTTACTTAAAGTAAGCTGGTACGGGCAAGCTGCGGCCTATATTAACCCTTATAACGGTGAGTACGTTGGTGAACAAACCTTGCGAGCATGGTTAATTGGACATGACGGTCCATTAGCTAAGGTGAAACCTGAACACTTAGAAGTTGCAGACCACCCAACGATTATTGGTAAGTGGTTAGCACTGCTCAAGAGTGCACTGCTGAGAGAAGAGCGCTATACGCTTGCATTGAAGTGTACTGATCTTGCTTTAACCTTTGTACCGGATGACCCATATGAAATCCGTGACCGCGGTTTTATCTATCAGCAGCTAGACTGTCATCAAGTTGCTGCAACGGATTATCAATACTTTATCGACCAATGCCCAGATGACCCGGCATCTGAGTTACTGAAATCTCAAGTGAATGTCATGAACGAAAAGACCGTGGTTGTTCACTAATTAATAATTATTTAGAGAGAATATGATGGAACAGAAAACAGTTCACATTGGCGATATGCCAATTGCTAACGACAAGCCATTTACGCTATTTGCAGGCATGAACGTTCTTGAATCTCGCGATCTCGCTATGCAGATCTGTGAGCACTATGTGAAAGTAACAGAGAAGCTGGGTATTCCTTACGTATTTAAGGCGTCTTTTGATAAGGCGAACCGCAGCTCAGTTCATTCATACCGTGGTCCAGGCATGGAAGAAGGTCTTAAAATCTTCCAAGAGCTGAAAGACACTTTCGGCGTGAAGATCATTACTGATATTCACACAGAAGCTCAAGCTCAACCTGTGGCGGATGTGGTTGATGTAATCCAACTACCTGCATTCCTAGCTCGTCAAACTGATCTTGTTGAAGCAATGGCTAAGACTGGCGCAGTAATCAACGTGAAGAAGCCTCAGTTCATGAGCCCGAACCAAGTTGGCAACATCGTTGATAAGTTCGCTGAGTGTGGTAACGACAACATCATCCTTTGTGAGCGTGGCGCTTGTATGGGTTACGACAACCTTGTCGTTGATATGCTTGGCTTTGGCGTAATGAAGAAGTCTTCAAACGGTAGCCCTATCATCTTCGACGTGACGCACTCTCTACAAATGCGTGACCCATCAGGTGCTGCATCTGGCGGCCGTCGTGAGCAAACGGTTGAACTAGCAAAAGCTGGTCTTGCAACAGGTATTGCTGGTCTATTTATTGAAGCGCACCCGAACCCAGACCAAGCTCGTTGTGATGGCCCTTCTGCGCTACCTCTAGACAAACTAGAGCCGTTCTTGAAGCAGATGAAAGCACTGGATGATCTTATCAAAGGCTTTGAGCACATCGATATTAAATAGCTGAAGCTGATGTTAAGTAACTCGCTAATGTGAATTAGTTAAAGTGGTTATTTAACGGTATCAAATAAACGCCTAACTCTAAGAGTTGGGCGTTTTTGTTTATCTGGGCATCAGCTTGTATCGCTGGGTACGTCTCTGTTTGGTAATTGCTAAGTTGTTTAACTGATCGTTAATCTGTTTGGTAGAGCGCTAATCAGAGGAGATGATTAAATCATTGTTAACAAAGCCTTTGATGACCTAAGAAATAGGCATGAGTGTGTGAGGTCTGTCCTGTTTTTGGTAAATTACTGATGTGTATCACACTTTGTAAGTAAACGATTGCCTGTGATGCAGGGGAAGTTTGAGTGTAATCTCATAATTTTGTTACACTTAACTGTTGATCTATGCGTGACCAATTCGACATAAATATGAAATCGTCGTGTTACATCTAAAATGTTAATTTAAGATTAGTCATGTTGAAGTCTTATTGTTCGAACTCCAGGAAAGGGGTCGCAATAGATTAAAAAAGCAGTGGATTCCCCTAAAAAGTTCAAAGGTATGACAATGAAGCAACGCCTTATTCTAAAGACAGCACTAAGTGCTGCAATTCTAGCTACTCTAGCTGGGTGTGCGTCTCAATCAGCTCATGATTGGAACCAAGACGAAACTTATAAGCTAACGATTCTTCACACGAACGATAACCATGGTCGTTTCTGGCAGAACAAATACGGCGAATACGGCATGGCTGCACGTAAAACGCTTGTTGACCAACTTCGTGCAGAAGTTGAAGCTGAAGGCGGTAGCGTGTTGCTTCTATCTGGTGGTGACATCAACACGGGTGTGCCAGAGTCAGATCTTCAGGATGCAGAACCTGATTTCAAAGGTATGAACAAGATTGGTTACGATGCAATGGCACTGGGTAACCATGAGTTTGATAACTCACTAGACGTACTACAAAAGCAGATCGATTGGGCTAACTTCCCAATGCTGTCAGCAAACATCTACGATAAAGCTACGGGCGAACGTAAGTTCCAAGCTTACGAGATGTTTGAAAAGCAAGGTATCAAGATTGCAGTTATCGGTCTAACCACTGAAGATACAGCAAAAATTGGTAACCCAGAGTTTATCGCTGGCATCGACTTCCGTGACCCTAAAGAAGAAGCGAAAAAACTGATCGCTGAACTTAAAGAAACTGAGAAGCCAGATCTCATCTTCGCAGTGACTCACATGGGTCACTACGAGAATGGTCAACGCGGTGTCAACGCACCAGGTGATGTAGCACTAGCCCGTTACCTAAATGAAGGCGATCTAGATATGATCGTTGGTGGCCACTCTCAAGAGCCGGTATGTATGGAAGGCCCTAACGTTGCTAAGAAAAACTTCAAACCGGGTGATGAATGTAAACCAGACGTTCAAAATGGTACTTATATCGTTCAAGCTCACGAGTGGGGCAAGTATGTAGGCCGTGCTGATTACGAATTCCGTAATGGCGAACTAGAGATGGTTAGCTACGATCTAGTTCCTGTTAACCTTAAGAAGAAAGTTAAGATTGACGGCAAGAAGCAACGTGTTCTTATTCAAGACGAAATCGCACAAGATCCAGAGCTACTTGAATTCCTACGTCCATTCCAAGAGCAAGGTCAAGCTCAGTTAGAAGTTAAAATTGCTGATACAAATGGCAAGCTTGAAGGTGACCGTAACGTCGTTCGCTTCCAACAAACTAACCTAGGTCGTTTGATTGCAACCTCTCACATGGAGCGCGCAAAAGCAGATTTCGCTGTAATGAACTCTGGTGGTGTTCGTGACTCAATTGAAGCGGGTGAAGTGACTTACAAAGATGTACTAACAGTACAACCTTTTGCAAACATCCTGACTTACACTGATATGACGGGTAAAGAGGTTTTAGATTACCTAAATGTCGTGGCGACGAAACCAATCGATTCTGGTGCTTATGCTCAGTTTGCTGGTATCTCTATGACAGTAGCAAACGGTGAAGTATCGAATGTATTCATCGGTGGCAAACAGCTGCGTTTAGACGAAACATACCGCTTCACAGTACCAAGCTTTAACGCTGCTGGTGGTGACGGTTACCCTAAACTGTCTGACCACCCAGGTTACGTGAATACTGGTTTTGTTGATGCTGAAGTACTGAAAGAGTACCTAGAAGCGAATAGCCCGGTTGACGTGAATAAGTACGCGCCTTCTGGCCAAATGGTTTACAAGTAATTGAATCCAAGCAATTGTATCAATAGGTGCTAAATTAGATTGACTCTAGCACCATGATAAATTTAACTAAAGCGACGCCTCGGCGTCGTTTTTTGTTTATCTACCGTTTGGATTTGTTATGACCCCTGCAATCAATCTCGCCAAGAAAAAGAAAATCGCTCATAGTGTTCATCAGTATCATCATGATGCGAATAATACGAACTATGGATTAGAAGCCGTTGAAGCGCTTGGTCAAGATCCCAAACGTGTATTCAAAACGCTGTTGTTCTGCTTGAATGGTGTGGCGAAAGATTTGGCGGTTGCCGTTATTCCTGTCGACCAGAAGCTCAATCTAAAGCTGGCAGCAAAAGCGGCGGAAGGAAAAAAAGCAGAGATGGCTGATCCAGATATTGCTCAGAAAACCACGGGTTATGTTGTTGGTGGCATCAGCCCGCTTGGTCAGAAAAAAGCGCTGCCGACTTTTGTTCATTCTAGTGCGACAGAATTTGAAACAATATGTGTGAGTGCGGGAAAGCGAGGTTTAGAAATTGAACTTGCCCCTAAAGACTTAGCTCAACTGACTCGAGCTCAGTTTACTGATTTGTGCTTGCAAGTTGATGGTTAGTCGTTAAAAGCCATGACGTACCGAACAATAAACAAAAACGCCCACTCATTAGTGGGCGTTTCTGTATAAGGAGTCATTCTACTTTTTCAGACCTAAAGTGCCACTAACACGTTTCTGTGCTGGTTTATTTGGTCTGTTTGAATCTTGACTACGGTTTGCTGGCTTACCGCTTCTACGATCGTTATTGTCGCGATCTGTACGATTGCGATCCGAACGGTTTCTATCTGAATTAGAGCGCTCTGAACGAGAGTTCGACTTCCAATTCTCTGTATTACCACCGCTTTCACCGTTCGATGAATTGCGGCCACGCTTTGAGTTAGGCGCATGACGGAATTCATCCGCATTGTTACCACGGTAAGTGCGAGATCGGTTCTCGTTTTGATTACGGCGCGCTGTTGAGGTTTGGTTTTCTTCACGGCTGTCAAAAAGTTTTGCGTCAGTCGCTTTACGAATACGCTGACCTTTGGCGTTCATTTTTGACGCATCTTCAGTACTTACTGAGCCTTCACACATCGCTAATATTTCAGTGATCTCTTCGTCGCTCAGGTAGCGCCATTTTCCGTTAGGAATACCATCTAGTGAGATGTTCATAATACGAACACGGCGCAGTTTAAATACTTCGTAACCCAATGCTTCACACATACGGCGAATTTGGCGGTTAAGGCCTTGCGTTAATGTGATTCGGAACGAGAACTTGGTTTCTTTCTCAACCTTACATGGCAAGGTCACAGTATCGAGAATATGAACGCCAGCGCCCATTTGCTTCAAGAACTCAGTCGTAATCGGCTTGTCGACACGAACCACGTACTCTTTTTCGTGGTTGTTACCCGCACGAAGAATCTTGTTTACGATGTCGCCATCATTGGTCAGGAAGATAAGTCCATCTGAAGGCTTATCTAGACGACCAATTGGGAAAATTCGCTTGTGGTGGCCGATAAAGTCGACGATGTTGCCAGGAATATCACGCTCAGTCGTACAGGTGATACCTGTTGGTTTATTAAGAGCAATGTAAATAGGCTTCTCTTTTGAGCGAACAGGCTTATTGTCGATCTCAACATCATCACCTGGCAAGACTTTAGTACCCATTTCAGGGATCCTACCGTTAATAGTAACTCGGCCTGCATCAATGAGTTTATCGGCTTCGCGACGTGAGCAAAAACCAGTTTCACTGATATATTTATTAAGGCGTTTAGCTTGGGATTCTTGTGACATGATATTCTCTTAGCGTTTCACAACGGAAATATAGATAAACAAAAAGCAACTTTTGGGTAGTTGCTTTGAGTTGGAATTCGTTAACTGAGGCAATTTTAGCACTTGGTGTGAGTCTAGGCACGAAATATCGGTGTTGATGCAAAATCGTTATTCGCCTATTTATCTAGCTCAACCTATCAACTGGTGCGCTTTTGATGGCGCTCTCTGTTCTCTAGTTTTTTCTCATTACTCTTTCTGAGCATGACATAGACTGCGCCAGTACCACCATGAAATTGCTGAGCAGAATGAACACATTGAACATCGTTGATTTGCGTTAGCCAATTTGCAACGTAGCTTTTCATCATTGCTGGTGGATTCGAACGTTCGCCCTTACCATGAACAATGATGACGGTACGAACATCCATTCTTAAACACTGACGCAAAAATGAAAGCACTTCGTTACGTGCGTCTTTCAGTGTTTTCCTATGAAGGTCTAGCTTGGCTTGAATCGGGTATTTGCCTAGGCGCAGCTTTTTGTATACGCCTTCTTGTACACCGTCTTTTTTATAAGCAATAACATCGTCTGGCCTTATCATTGGTGAGTAGTCTAATGATAAGTAGTCTTTCTCGTCATCAGATAGCCACATAGCGGCTTCACGCTTGGCAAGGTGAGATTCTGTGACTCGGTGTACTTTCTGGTGTTCGGCGGTGTCATGGTCGATACGTTTAACGTCGCCCATCATTTCTTGGAATAGATCTAAGTCGTCATCATGAGACATAGTGTGTATCTCAAGTTGGGGAAGGATTGGGTAAGTATACCTAAGTTGGGACGGGGTTTAAAAATGAAAAAACCGGAGGTGACAAGAGAAATCAGCTCCGGTGCAAAGCGTTTTAATATTTACCCGCAAGTAATGATGCTTGAGGTAAATGATTTAGGCTGAGCGATTCTAGTGAGGAGATTTTTCAGTCATAACTTTGTAGATGAAGAAGCCTCCATAAAACATCATGAGACCCAGAGCCCCGAAGATTACTATCATTGAAGATAGTCCCACCGCATTACCAAATAGGAGATCTAGCCAAAAGTCCATGTGTATACCTCAAAGTTATATGACATGGCTTAGTGTATTAAGTAGCATTATCAATTTACTGATCTGGATCAATCCTGTTGCATAAGTTAAATACTTGTTGGTAACTGTGTGTTTTTCGTCACATTGAGCGAGTTGTTGTATGTCTTTTGTTCGAACGATTCGAATTCACAATAAATATGAGAAAAAGCGCTTGCGGATAAATTCAGAATCCGTATTATACGCTCCATCGACAGGCAATCAGCCAGTTAGATATTTCGGTGAATAGCGCAGCTTGGTAGCGCATCTGGTTTGGGACCAGAGGGTCGGGGGTTCGAATCCCTCTTCACCGACCACATTAAAGAAAGCCGTAGCAGAAATGCTACGGCTTTTTTGCATTTTAATCTGGTTTAGAACATGGGGATGGGGGCTGGAATGCCAGTCCAATCGAATTCCTCTTCACCGACCACATTAAGAAAGCCTGCTCATTGAGCAGGCTTTCGTCGTTTCAGGGCATGAGAAATGGGATTTGAACCTAGGTGGGGTTCGCCTGATGTTCAAAATAAGCTCTTCACAGCCACATTGAAGAAAGCCGTAGCATTCTCTGTAATAGAAGGGTCTACGGCTTTTTGTATTTTGGTATATGTGTAATTCCCTAGAGCGACGAAGGAGCGAGTCAGGAATCTCTTGTTGTTCTAAGCGTCCTGCATAGAGACAAGGATTGATCCAGTAGTCCCAAATCTATTTACTTAACATCACAGGTAATGTTCTTGATTGGCGTCTCTGAGGTAACAAAACAAACATAAGCGTCAACAGGGTGATTTGGACCAATTCGAATGTAACCCGCCTGTACTTCATCTTCGTTAAAAGTCACCGAGTGAGAATTACCCGTCTGACCATCGTAGAAGCTTACTTCAAAATTACCATTCATTTGGCTTGCGATACGGTTGCGTGTCGTTGATGTCGTGAACGTAATATTCGCGCATCGCATTGGTGGCTTTTCAGTAATCAAGAACTGTCCGCTTTCTTTATCTAACACTCCGCCTTTGGTGTATGGCTGAATGTCTATCGGCTGGAATTGTTCGATCGTACAAGTTTCTTTGGCAGACGCTGCCGTGGGCATCAGGATCGCGAGGGCTAAAGGTAAAGCGAAGAGCACTGGTTTCATGAGAACAACACCGTATATAAAAAGAGCGAAAGATAATAGCACCGTTATGGGGCGATTAAATGTAATGATTCTGTTATTAGGTAATGGTTATATTAGGTAATGGTTATATTAGGAGAAGGTCATGGCTTCGAATTGAGCTAGCTGTCGTCACTAAGCTCAAATTGACACTGAGCCTGTTGGCTTTGTGATTGTTGAGTGACATTAAAACCTTTCTCTTCTAATAACTGCAAAAGGTTACCTTCGCCAATCAGGTGTAAAGTACCGACGACCAGCACGTAGTGTCCCTTTGAGTCGAGTTTCCAATCATTGGCGGAGAGCTTGTTTGCCCAATCGACGTTGCGATCGGTTAAAAATGCTTTCTCTAGTTCAGATGGCATTTCAGACAGCTTCGCAAACTCCTCAAGCTTCGCTACATCACCGGATTTCCAACTTTCAATTAAGCAGTGAACCACCCCATCAGTTTGGTCAAATTCTTCAAGGCTACTGACTAACCATTCTTTACCGGAATCTTTTTGTCCTGCAATGAGATCTATCTGAAATTGTAGAGGCTCTAAACTGATCACCGGAACGTCTTGTATCGTCGCTTTATAGGCGAGTGTTGCGTCTACACCGCCCGCTGAGCCATAGCCAAGGTTCTTTAATTGCTGCATCTGTATTGAGAGAGATGTCGCCCAAGGTGGAGAGCTCAGTAGTTGTTGAGTCGGCATACCCAAAGACTTTGAAATACTGGCTAATAACTGTTTTTGTTCTTTGTTTAATACATCACTCGTGGTCACTGTGGTCGTGGGATACACAATGCCTTCTGACTTCCTGATGTCTGTCTCGACAATTAATCCGTCGCTCTCTTTTAGCGTGTCAGTGATCTGTACTGGAAGTGGGTACATGCTCTCGTCTCCTACGTGGACGGAACCCAAGATGGTGAGTGTCAGTTCATCCTTTTTGGCTTGCCAATAAAGAGGTTCGGCCGAAGCTTGTTTGGCTGAAAATGCGAGAACGAATAAAGTTACGTACCAAAATGTGCGCAAGGAAAGCTCCTATTAAAAGAGATGAACTCGTTAAAATTGATTTTGACGGCGTTTTTTAACGGTTTTTTTTGAGAACGATGTCACGTTGTTTGTACGAAAAGTATAACAACACGAACAAACTCTTAAACCTTTCTCTCTATCAACAACACGATTTTATGAAATCCGTTAAAAAGATTGTGATTCATTTCTCAATTTTTACGTCAAAATAAAACTGACGGAAGTGCCGTCGATTCTAACTTTATGATTTTTATGTAATTAATTTTATCGCAAATTTTGAGATTTGAAGCTGATCACTTTATTAACTTGATTTAATTCACGGTAAAAAATAAGCCCATATAGTTTATCTAACTTTCGAAGCGCTCCACTTTGCTTCTGACTCAATTTTTTAATTTATGGGTGAATACGATGTTGAAGAGAAACTTACTATCTGTAGCGGTATTGGCTGGTTTGACGGGTTGTGCTGTAACACAAGCACCTGAGCAACAGGTGGTTAATGCACTGGCTGATAACCTTGATGTGCAATATGAAATCTTGACTAACCACGGTGCAAACGAAGGCATGGCTTGTCAGGATTTAGGCGCAGAGTGGGCATCATGTAATAAAGTAAACATGACGTTAACTAACGATGGTGAAGCAATTGACTCTAAAGATTGGACCATCTACTTCCACAGTATTCGCCTTATCTTAGATGTTGATAATGAGCAGTTTAAAATAACTCGCGTAACCGGCGACTTACATAAGTTAGAGCCAACCGAAAAATTTGATGGTTTCGCTGCGGGTGAAGAAGTGATTCTTCCACTGACGAGTGAATACTGGCAGTTGTTTGAAACTGACTTTATGCCGGGTGCATTCGTAACGGCACCAAACGCAGAACCTAAGATGATTGCTTCATTGAATACAGAAGATGTCGCGTCGTTCGTAACAGGTTTGGAAGGAAACAACCTAAAGCGTACACCGGATGACAACAACGTAATGGCGACAGCTGTTACGCGTTTCGAAAAGAATGCGGATCTAGCAACGCAAGACGTATCAACCACTTTATTACCAACGCCAATGTCGGTAGAAGCGGGTGAAGGTTCAGTCAGCATTGCTGGTGGTATTGCCCTACCTAAAGACGCATTTGATGCTGAGCAATTCGCAGCAATTGAAGAACGTGCAGATGTGGTAAACGTAGATGTGAGTGGCGACCTACCTGTTAGTGTCGCTGTTGTTCCTACTCAGTTTACGGGTGATTTAGCGAAATCTGGCGCTTATGAACTAAGTATCTCGGAAGAGGGGATTGCGATTAAAGCGTTTGATAAAACAGGAGCTTTCTACGCAGTTCAGTCTATTTTTGGCCTAATAGACAGTCAGAACGCTGAATCATTACCACAACTGTCGATTCAAGATGCGCCACGCTTTGATTACCGTGGTGTGATGGTGGATGTTGCTCGAAACTTCCACTCAAAAGATGCCATCCTAGCAACGCTAGATCAAATGGCTGCATACAAGATGAATAAACTTCACCTTCACTTAACTGATGATGAAGGCTGGCGTTTAGAAATCCCAGGTTTACCAGAGCTAACGGATGTAGGGTCTAATCGTTGTTTTGATTTGGAAGAGCAAAGCTGTTTATTGCCTCAGCTAGGTTCAGGTCCAACAACAGACAACTTTGGCTCTGGTTTCTTTAGTAAGGCGGATTACGTCGAGATCTTAAGCTACGCAAAAGCGCGCAGTATCGAAGTAATTCCAGAGATTGATATGCCAGCACACGCTCGTTCTGCTGTGGTATCAATGGAAGCGCGTTACACTCGCCTAATGGCGGAAGGTAAAGAAGCGGAAGCGAACGAATACCGCTTGATGGATCCACAAGATACATCGAACGTAACCACGGTTCAGTTCTACGATAAGCAAAGCTTCATTAACCCATGTATGGAGTCATCAACTCACTTTGTCGATAAAGTAATCTCTGAAGTGGCGGCAATGCACCAAGAAGCGGGCGTTCCACTAACTACTTGGCACTTCGGCGGCGATGAAGCGAAAAACATCAAGTTAGGCGCTGGCTTACAAGATATTAATGCAGAAGATAAAGTGGCTTGGAAAGGCAACATCGATTTGTCTAAGCAAGATAAGCCATTCCAACAGTCTCCACAGTGTCAGTCTTTGATCGCTGATGGTACTGTCAGCGACTTCGGTCATTTACCAAGTCACTTTGCAGAGCAGGTATCTAAGATTGTTGCTGACAAAGGCATTCCTCATTTCCAAGCATGGCAAGATGGCCTGAAGTACAGCGAAGGCGAGAAAGCATTTGCAACTGAAAGCACTCGCGTAAACTTCTGGGACGTTCTTTACTGGGGCGGCACTTCATCAGTATACGATTGGTCAGCAAAAGGGTATGACGTAATCGTCTCTAACCCAGACTACGTTTACATGGATATGCCATACGAAGTAGATGCAGCAGAGCGCGGTTACTACTGGGCAACGCGTGCAACCGATACCCGTAAGATGTTTGGCTTCGCACCAGAGAACATGCCACAAAACGCAGAAACATCATTAGACCGTGACGGCAATGGCTTCTCTGGTAAAGGCGAGATTGAAGCAAAACCTTTTTACGGTTTATCAGCGCAACTTTGGTCTGAAACAGTACGTACTGACGAGCAATATGAATACATGGTGTTCCCACGCGTTCTTGCAGCAGCTGAGCGTGCATGGCATCGAGCAGATTGGGAAAACGACTACAAAGTGGGCGTTGAATACTCTCAAGAAACTAACCTAGTGAATAAGCAAGCTCTAAACAGCGACTTTAATCGCTTCGCGAATATTGTTGGTCAACGTGAACTGGCTAAGCTTGAGAAAGCAGGCATTGATTATCGACTACCAGTTCCAGGTGCTAAAGTGGTTGATGGCAAGCTGGCGATGAACGTTCAATTCCCAGGCGTCGAGCTGCAATACTCTGCTGATGGCGAAAACTGGCTAACGTATGATGAGCAACAACGTCCATCGGTTTCTGGTGAAACTTACATCCGTTCTATTTCAGAAAGTGGTGAGAAAGTAAGTCGAGTAACGTCAGTTAAATAATCGATAAGCACTGTTATTAGTAGAAGAGCTCCCGAATTTTATCTTATCCAAGATAAAACGGGAGCTCTTTTTGTTTGCTGCGAATTAGGCTCTCATCCAAAACGGGAACATATAGAAACCGTCTTGGTCTATAACGTCAACAATACACATAAAGTGAGGTTCATCGCAAAAGTGACGCGCTTCTCATTATTCTCTTCAAAAAATAAGTCCCTCATAAAAAACTCTAAATCAGGTGTGATTCAATTAACTGAATCTAATTTCGCACCGTAAAATAATGTGATCCCGATCTGTACGTTTTTCCATCTTGAGTTTTTTATCAATTTTTATATTTTTAAGTTTTTGATTTTAATAAATTAAATAACTTGTTCTTTTTTGATAGTGAGAGAGATCACTCTGTCTGTTCTTTTATTTTGAAACGCAAATTAATTCGAGCAACATAGATTTCATGCCAGGGAGGCGACCAACTACTCAAGCGGTGAAGGTGAATGATGTACCGAAGATATGCCGCTGAAAAAATCAAACTAAGGCAGTTTACTATGAAAAAAATTATCGCTCTAAGTGCTCTTTCTCTTGCTTTCGCTTCTAGTGCTTTTGCTGGTTCTTCTTACGTTACAGGTAACGTTCAATTTCACTCTGATTTCCAACCAAACGCGACGTCAACTCTAGAAGCGGGCCACACGTTTGATTCAGGCACAACACTACTAACAGAGTTCGATGGTATCTCTCTTGGTAAGTACGACAATGACGCAATCCAAGACAGCGGTCTAGGTAACTCTCCATACATCACTCTAGGTGTTGAGCAGATGTACAACATCAATGACAACCTATGGGTTGCTGCGGGTTACCACCACCTACTAAACAACGGTGAAACGGTTCAGTACCGTCCATTGGTTAAGATCGGTTACAACTTCGATAACGGTATCTCTATTAGCAACCGTACTCGTTACCACGCTATGGAAGATAGCAAAGCTGACGATCAAACTCGTTTTGACAACCGTATCGGTTACGCAGTAAACGCTGAGCTAGCTCTAAGCTACAACAACGTATACGTAATCAGCGATGCTGATAACACAATGGACCACGAGCTTCGTGCTACATGGACTCGTCAAGGCGTTCAACCTTACTTTGAGTACCGTAACCAAGCTGACAACGCTAACAACGCATTCGTATTCGGTGCTTCTTACGGCTTCTAAGCTGATTCACTTGGCTGTTTAGTCGATTAGATTATTGGCTAAGTGAGCTTCTTTGCTAATTAGCTTTTTTGTTAACTAGCGACGAAAACATAGCGGTACCAACAGCCCGGTTGGTGCCGCGACAAGATTTGCTTTACTGTCCAAAAGCAAAGAGCCTAGCAAGTAAACCACAGTCTTGGGTTTACTTAATGTTAGGCTCTATTTTTATAACTTCTTAAATATTGCTTTGTGCCGGTTTCTTTACGCTCTAATTACCATCGTAATGACGGTATTCAAACACCTGACCTTTCTCATTAAACGCATACACAGAATACTCGTCTTTCTTATCGCCATACTCCATGCCCGGTGAGCCCATTGGCATACCTGGAACTGCTAAGCCAATTGCATTGCGTGGCGGGTTTTCTAAAAAGGCTTTAACATCATCAGCCGGAATGTGTCCTTCAAATACGTAACCATCGATCTCTGCTGTGTGGCAAGAGGCTAGCTCTGGCGTTACCCCTAGTTTCTGCTTGATTGGATTCATATCATCGTGGAGCTTCTCTGTAACATCGAACCCAGCATCTCGCATATGTTCAGTCCATTCTGTGCAGCAGCCGCAGTATGGTGATTTGTGGTTTAGAACATCAGTAGCTAAAGCTTGTCCTGAAATTGCAGCGAGTGCTGTAAGAGTCATAACTTTACGAATCATGGTTAACCTCATGAATATGGTTTTTATTGATATTAGAATGAGTGGGCTTGAACAATCTCAGCCTGTTGGCATTGCTCACTACTGTAATTGACGACATCGCCATCGCTGCGCCTGCAACGACTGGGCTTAGTAGAAATCCGAAAAATGGGTAGAGCACACCGGCCGCGATAGGAATACCAAGTGAGTTATAGATGAAGGCGCCAAAGAGGTTTTGCTTCATGTTTCTCACGGTCGCTTGGGACAGCTCTATCGCGTTACTGACAGATAAGGGCGACGAGTTGAGTAGCGTCATTTGCGCACTTTCAATCGCCACATCACTGCCACTGCCCATCGCGATACCGATATCAGCTTGAGCAAGCGCTGGCGCATCGTTAATGCCATCTCCAACCATAGCCACATTCTTATATTGTTGTTGAAGCTGAACAATATGTTGAGCTTTCTGCTCTGGTAGTACTTCCGAGATAACCTCATCAATACCGACGCTTTTGCCAATCGCTTGAGCAACAGAATCGTTGTCGCCTGTTAATAGCACGGTGTGAATTCCGGCGGATTTTAGTTGAGCAATGGCTTGTTTGCTATCTATTTTTAATGCGTCTGAAATGCCAAATATACCTTCCAGTTTTTGATCGATGACTACGAAGATGGGTGTCCATGCTTGTGTACGACAAAGCTCGATAAAGTCTGCGCCGATTTCAGTTTCAATACCGAGTTGGGAGAGGTACTTAAGTGAGCCGACTTGAACCTTCTTGCCGCTAATTATTGCTTGTACGCCAAGCCCTCGTTGGTTTTCGAACTCGCTATGGGGTAGTGCTGAAATCTGTAAGCTCTCTGCATATTGGCAAACGGCTTTGGCTAAGGGGTGCTCTGACCCTACCTCTACCGAATAAGCGTACGCCAGCAGTTCTTGCTCTGATAAATCGCCATAAAAGGCCTGCTGAACGGTTGGCTTGCCTTGGGTTAGAGTGCCTGTTTTATCAAACACGACAGCATCAATTTTGCTTGCAGATTGCAACACATCGGCATCTTTGATCAGAACGCCAAACTCAGCGGCTTTGCCAACGCCGACAGTAATTGAAAGTGGTGTCGCAAGGCCTAAGGCACATGGACAAGCGATGATCAGCACGGTAGTCGATACCACAAGCATGTAGCTTGCACTGGGTTGTGGGCCAACAAAAAACCAAACTAGGGCGGCAACAGCTGCGATTACGACCACAACGGGCACGAACACGGCAGAAATAGAGTCGGCAAGTTTCGCTATCGCAGGTTTGCTGCTTTGTGCCTGGCGAACCATCTGAATGATTCGAGCTAACATGGTGCTTGAGCCAATCCCCGTCGCTTCAATAATTAAGCTACCATCGCCATTAATGGTGCCCGCAGAAACGCCATCACTCACCGATTTAACGTTGGGAAGTGGTTCACCGGTCAGCATCGATTCATCGATGTAAGACTCACCAGATACCACAACACCATCAACTGGCACTTTTTCTCCCGGTTTGACGCGTACTTGCATGCCGACTTGGATAGCTTCTACAGCAATGGTTTGTTCTTTGCCATCGACGATGACCACCGCTTTTTGAGGTTGTAAGTTAATCAGTGCCTGTAGCGATTTCGTGGTGCGAGCTTTGGCTTTGGCTTCAATGTAGTGACCCAAAGAAATAAGGCCAACGATCATCGCACTAGCCTCAAAGTAGACATGGCGAGAGGCTTCTGGGAACCATGATGGAATCAGCACAACCAACATTGAATAGAACCATGCTGCGCCTGTACCTAGAGCGACGAGTGTGTCCATGGTAGCGCGTTTGTGCATCAGTGATTGCCACGCGTTAGTGAAGAAGCTCCGCCCAGAGGTGGCTAGTAGCACTAGGCAGATCACACCAATGAAGCCCCAAGCCAGTTGGTCACTAAGTGTAGCAATGGTCATGCTGCCACCGAATATGCCCCATACCATCAGCGGAGCCCCAAGCAGTAGTGCGCTCACTGAGTTTTTCAGGAAGGCCTTTTGAGTGCGAAGTTGCTGTTCTTGTTGTTTTTGCTGTTGAGTCGCTGCATCGTCGACAAACTCGGCGCCATAACCTGCAGCTTTCACCGATTTGATTAGAGCGTTTTCAATGATGTCTCTTGTTTGAGAGGTGAAAACCAAGGCAGTCTGCTCTGCAAGGTTAATCTGTGCTTGGTCGACGAACTCATTCTTTTTCAATGCTTTTTCGACCGAAGAAACGCAACTCGCACACGTCATTCCCTCAAGAACAAGGTGATAGGTATATTGGCTGGCAACGGGTTCAGTTAAAGTTGCTTCTGTAGGCGCCAGTTTTTTATCTTCTTCTAAATCTGAACTCGATGAAAGGTCATTCGTTTCAGAGTAGGGAGCTGCGTGATAACCCACGCTTTCGACCAGCTCAATAACCTCGGATTCAGAAAGCAGAGTAACCAGTGATAGCTCCTGTTTGCTGACTTCTAGGTTTGAGGTTTGCTCGGTTTGTTCAAGCGCTTGAGTCAGTTTGCTCACACACTTTCCGCAGCTGAGGCCGGATAGCGAAAGGTGCAGCTGATTACCCATAGAATAGCCAAGCGTTGCTAACTGTTCGTTGAGCTGAATGTAACTAGAAGGGGTCGAAATATCGATGTAGGTTGGCGATATGTCATTGATCGTCGTGTTGTTGAGATCGCCAAACAGTGTGCGGACTTTCTTTGCACAACCCATGCAATTTAGGCCGTTGAGCGCGGTTGCGTAGTGATTCATATCGATACTCCAATTCTCATCTACGCCTAACATAAACCTTCCCGTAAGGGTAAGGTCAAACATAAATTCAAGAATTTGATCTTAGTAGAATATGAATGAGTGAGTTACGTTTGTGGATACGCGGGGAACTAAAGTAAAGCGTGGTTTTTATTTATTGGTTACAGGCTGTAGATTTTCGACTTCGAAGCTGGATTTAGCCTTTCTACAATCGCTTTCGCACAAGATCAGCACATTAATCATTCACTACTGATTGTAGATTTAAGCGGTGGTGATAAAATAGCGCCCAAAATTTAGTGATATTTGTCTGCTGCAGGCTTTGTAATAGCGATCACTAAAAGAATCACCTACATAATCAAGGTATTTAAATGACGGTTAAAACTCGTTTTGCTCCTAGCCCAACTGGCTATCTTCACGTTGGTGGTGCACGTACTGCACTTTACTCTTGGCTATTCGCTAAGAATCAAGGTGGTGAATTCGTTCTACGTATCGAAGACACGGACCTTGAGCGTAACTCTCAAGAAGCGGTTGATGCAATTCTAGAAGGCATGCAATGGATGGGTATGGAATGGGACGAAGGTCCTTACTACCAATCTAAGCGTTTTGACCGTTACAACGAAATGGTTGATAAGCTACTTGCTGAAGACAAAGCATTCAAATGCTACGCGTCTAAAGAACTGCTTGATGAAATTCGTGCAGAGCAAGAAGAAAACAAAGAAATGGCTCGTTACGATGCGAACCACCCTAAAATTGTTGCAGCAAACGAAGCAGCAAAAGAAGGTGATGCATGTGTTATCCGTTTCCGTAACCCAAAAGAAGGCAGCGTAGTATTTGATGACCAAATCCGTGGTCGCATTGAAATCGCGAACAGCCAACTTGATGACCTAATCATTCGTCGTACAGACGGTGCACCAACATACAACTTCGTAGTGGTTGTGGATGACTGGGATATGGGGATTACACACGTTGTTCGTGGTGAAGATCACATCAACAACACACCTCGTCAAATCAACATCTATGAAGCACTAGGCGCGCCAGTTCCAACTTTCGCTCACTGTGCAATGATTCTTGGTGATGACGGTGCAAAACTTTCTAAGCGTCACGGTGCTGTTTCTGTAATGCAATACCGCGACGAAGGTTACCTACCAAATGCACTAAACAACTACCTAGTTCGTTTAGGTTGGTCTCACGGTGACCAAGAGATCTTCTCTCAAGAAGAGATGATTGAATTCTTCAGCCTGAACGCTATCAGCAAGTCTGCTTCTGCATTCAACACTGATAAGCTACTTTGGTTGAACAACCACTACATCAAGACTTCTGAGCCTGAGTACGTTGCTAAATACCTGCAATGGCACCTAGACGCACAGAAGATCGATACAACAAACGGCCCAGCTATCACTGAAGTGATCAAGCTAGTTGGCGAGCGTTGTAACACGCTTATCGAACTTGCTGAGCAATCTCGTTACTTCTATGAAGATTTCTCTGAGTTTGAAGCTGGCGCAGCGAAGAAGCACCTACGTGGTGTTGCTAAAGGCCCACTAGAGCTTGCTCTTGCTAAGGTTGAAGCACTTGAAGATTTCACTACTGCAAACATCAAAGATGGTGTGATTGCAGCAGTATGTGAAGAACTAGAGATTGGCATGGGTAAAATCGGCATGCCACTTCGCGTAGCAGTAACAGGCGGTGGTCAGTCTCCTTCTGTTGATGCAGTGATGGAGCTTGTTGGTAAAGATCGCGTAATCGCTCGTATCAAGATGGCTCTTGAGTTCATCGCTGAGCGTGAAGCTAACGCTTAATTGAGCGATTGCTAGAATCAAAAAAGGGTCAGTAACTTGGTTACTGACCCTTTTTATTTGTCTTGAGTTTTGTCTAATAAATAAACTTAAATCTTTTTGAAGATAATAGATGTGTTAATGCCACCAAAGGCAAAGTTGTTGCTCATCAGATATTCAATATCCAATGCGCGACCAGAACCTGTAATGTAATCGAGTTTGCCGCAGCGTTCGTCGATGTTCTCAAGGTTTAAGGTTGGGCTGAACCAGCCGGAATGCATCATCTCCAAGCTTAACCAAGCTTCAATTGCACCACATGCGCCAAGCGTATGGCCGAAGTAGCTTTTCAATGAACTGATTGGCACTTCTCCGAAAATATTCGCCGTCGCATTACTCTCTGCAATATCACCTTTTTCAGTCGCCGTTCCGTGCGCAGAAACATAGCCAATTTTCTCAGCAGGAAGCTGTGCATCTCTTAGTGCTTTCTCCATACATATTTGCATGGTTTCCATCTGAGGTTGGGTCACATGGGCTGCATCGCAGTTGCTGGCAAAACCGATGATCTCAGCGTAGATTTTTGCACCACGAGCGACTGCATGTTCATATTCTTCAAGAATAAGCGTGCCAGCACCTTCACCGATAACCAAGCCATCGCGCTCACTGTCGTAAGGGCTAGGGGATTTTTCTGGTGTGTCGTTTTTTAAACTGGTAGCAAAAAGGGTATCGAAAACGGCAGACTCAGTTGGACATAGTTCTTCACCACCACCGGCAACCATCACGGTTTGGTAGCCGTGCTTAATTGCTTCATAGGCGTAACCAATGGCTTGGCTTCCAGAAGTACAAGCGCTGCTGGTGGGAATCACACGGCCACGCAGTCCAAAGAACAGACCTACGTTTACCGCAGCTGTGTGTGGCATCATTTGAACGTAAGTGGTTGCTGTGATTGCTCGTGTCGACTTCTCATTCAGCATCACACCAAACGCACCAACCGCATCGGTACTGCCGGTTGAAGAGCCGTAAGCAATACCCGTTTCGCCATTGGTCAGTACATCATGGCCAATCAAGCCTGCTTGCTCCAATGCATTCTCAGTAGCAACAGTGGCTAGGCGTGATACGCGCCCCATGCCACGTACTTGCTTGCGCTTGTAGTGTTTTGGTAATTGGAAATCATCAATAGGCGCAGCAAGCTTAGTGTTGAGACCGTCATATTGCTCGAAGCTTGGCATATATTGAGTCGCATTTTCACAGGCCTTTAGCTTTGGCTCGATGTGCTGCCAGTCGTTACCAAAGGCGGTAACGCCAGACATTCCGGTTACAACAACGCGGCGGGTCATACTAAGCCTCCGTTTACTGAAATCACTTGGCGAGTAACGTAGCCTGCAATATCAGACATTAGGTAACTCACTAGCCCTGCCACTTCTTCCGGCTCACCCATTCGGCGCAGTGGTACTTGAGGAAGTGCATGATCTTTCACGTGCTCGTCAACCATACCGGTATCGATTAAGCCTGGAGCGACACAGTTTACTGTGATTTTGCGTTTTGCTAGCTCTAGAGCAAGGGACTTAGTTGCGCCAATCACACCAGCTTTCGCTGCAGCATAGTTAGTTTGTCCGCGGTTACCCATGATGCCTGATACAGACGCTAGAGTGACGATGCGGCCGCCTTTGCGCTTTTGGACCATAGGCATTACACAAGGGTGAAGTACGTTGTAGAAGCTGTCTAGGTTGGTATGGATCACGCCATCCCACTCTTCTTCTGTCATGGCAGGGAATGCAGTGTCGCGAGTAATGCCTGCGTTGTTCACTACACCATAGTAAGCGCCATGTTCAGCAATATCAGACTCAAGCGTTTTGCGACATTCGCTGCGGTTGCTGATATCAAATTGGATAAGACGCCCAGCACCACCCAGTTCGGTGATCGACTGCAATGTCTCTTCAGCGCCTTGCTTGTCACCCATGTAATGAACGGCGATTTCAAATCCGTCTTTCGCGAGTTGAATAGCGATCGCTTTACCAATGCCTTTGCTGGCACCGGTGACTAAAACCTGACGGGTCATGATGGGCTCCTAGTTTTCATTTCTTGTAATTTTTGTTCGGTCGGCACGTAGACGTTGAGCTGGCATTGAGCCACCAACTCGCCTTGGTCTTCCACTCTGGCAGTAAACACGGCCATGCCACTGTCTTCCATAAGCTGTTCGGCATAGACGTCAAGGGTCTGACCTTGAGTAAACTCATCACACAGTGATTTGTAGCGACGAGAACCGAGCAGGAAGCCGATAGGGGGAGTGGTGCCGTTTTTGATTGCATGGTATCCAGACCACGCCGCTACAGACTGCGCCATAAACTCGATGCCAACATAAGCTGGGACCGTTTGAGATTCGGCATTAAAGAACAGATTATGGTCACCAATATCGACCTGACAGTGGATCGACAACGCCTCTACGCTGATAGCACGATCGATTAATATCATCGGATCATCGTGAGGAAGAAGTTGGTCTACAGAAGGGATATCAGTCATTTACTACACCAAAAATCAGGCTAATGTTGTTACCACCAAAAGCAAACGAGTTGCTTAAGATATTCTTTACTTTAAGTTTCTGGGAACAGTTTACCAAATCAATCTCAATATCTTCAGCTTTATCCTGACATTTTTGTAAGGGAAGCGGTAAGTCGTATTTCAAAATATGCCATGCAATTGCAGCCTCTATCGCACTTGCGGCTCCAAGAGTATGCCCTGTGAGCGGCTTGGTTGAGCTAACGGGAACCTTGTTTGCAAAAATACGATGAATGGCTTTGCTTTCCATTGAATCATTGAGTGGCGTTGCGGTGCCATGGGCATTTATATAACCGATCTCTTCTGCTTGTAATTGAGCAGAATCTAACGCTTTTCTCATCGCTTGTTCCGCGCCATTTCCTTCTGGGTGGGGCGCTGAAATATGGTGTGCGTCGGAGCTGTCACCACAGCCTAATAGGGCAATTTGAGGTGTGTTTTGAGTAGAATGAACACGCTTGATCTTGGTTTTACTGAGCAACATAAATGCTGCTGCTTCACCAATATTGATGCCATCTCGAGATTCGCTAAATGGCTTACAATGTTTGGTTGAAAGGGCTTCAAGACCATGGAAACCATTGAGTGTCAGCTTACACAAGGTATCCACACCACCTACTAATACGGCATCAGCCATGCCTGAATCTAACAAGCGCTGGGCGGTCAGAAACACGCGACCGCTGGATGAGCAAGCCGTAGAGATGACATAGTTTGGCCCCGTTAACGCGCAGTATTGGCTAACGAACTCAGAAGTGTCACCAAGCTCTTGTTTTGAGTAATGGTAATCTTCTGGAAACTCACCGTTTGTCAGTTTTTGTTTGAAGGCCGCT
Organism: Vibrio sp. T20; assembly: GCF_007858795.1. NCBI lineage: Bacteria > Pseudomonadati > Pseudomonadota > Gammaproteobacteria > Vibrionales > Vibrionaceae > Vibrio > Vibrio sp. T20. The sequence continues at coordinate 35,919 of NZ_VFEB01000194.1, read as the reverse complement.
TCACCATCGGAGATCCCAGAGGTGCTGGTGCCGATAACAACAGCAATACGGTCTGCGCCAAACTGTGCCTTGGCAAGTTCAATAGAATCTTTGATTTGGTTGAGAGCTGACAACGCCAGCTGATTGTTGCGAGTGGCATACTTCACGAGGGTGGATGGAACCTCTGGTAGCTCACCTGCGATTTTGCCAACGACAGTGTGTTTGCCGTCGTTCAGCATATCGCTCACTTCAACCATGTTTGGTTCACGTTCGTCTTTTAGGCAGGCATGAATGTCAGTAATACTTGAGCCTAGCGCTGAGTGGAAACCACAGTCTTGAATGTAAATAGGCATAGTGTTCAACTCTTACTTGGGTTATCAACAATCGTTGAGTTCAACGTTTGTATGGTGATGGTATAGCCTTGGGTCAAATGTTTGAAAACAATGTTGCCAGCAGTTTTGTGTGTATTCGGTTCTGCTTGGTAATCAATTCGGATGATTGCCTGCTTCTTGTCATCAAATACAATGCGGCTGTTATCTGTATCGACCAAATGCCAGCCAATACCTTGTAGAGGTTGAGCCCATGCTTCTGCCGGCCATAAGGTCAACATTAAGTTAAATAACACCTGTTCGGGCTGTGGCAAAGTTGCGCCAAGCCCAGACAAAACCTGCGTATCAATCACTTGATTTTGGTATTGCAGCGATAAGATGCGCGTTCCCCAAGAGGAAAAACCCGCTAACACGACTTTATCTGGTGTGACTTCGACTTGAACAGGCAGTTGCTGCGTATCGTCTTGCCATGTTGCGCTGATCAGCTGGCTTGCTGTAAATGAGTACCCCAGTTCAGCAGGCAGCGGCAAGGCTAGCTCGGTGTCTTTGTCGATTGCGACACTTGCGCCTGTAGGCTGTTGAGACACCATCGAACAAGCGCTGAGTAGTAAGCCCAATCCAACGGCGAGCGCTATCTTGATTGTTTTGATCATCTATAAGCCTCTCGAGAGGTTGGTCGTTCTACGCTTTTGCCACTGTTGATCGCGAGTGGGGAAAGAAGCCACGCAACAAAAATCCCTGTCAGAACCGTCACCCCGAAGCTATGAATGGCGTGAGTCTGACTCAGCGACAGTAAGCCAAACGAAAGCAGCGTCGTGAGGCCGGATAAGCTAATAGCGAGCAAGGTACTGAGCGATTTTCTCTGTTCTGCAAAGAACAAGGTATAGTCGATGCCAATCCCTAAAATCAGAATCAAGCCTAGTAGATTAAACAGGTTCAACGTTGAACCTAAAATGCCAGTGACCGCTAAACCTGCTACGCCTGCAATTAATGAAGGCAACAGCATTAATAGGCTTTGCTTCACACCATAACGCCAGCCTAAAACCATCCCAATGGCCGCCAACGCTATCAATAATAACTCTGTGATCTTGACTCTGTATTCCGTAAAGAGAGCAGATATTTCATCGGCTTTATTGAGGTATTTAACACCTTGTTGCTGAGCAAAGCTTGAATCGAGCCATTGAGAGAACAGCTCTGAGTTTGTGACGTCTTTGATCAAAATGACCGATGCTGCTTGGCCGTCGATTGGGTTTAACCAAAGTGGTCGAACAGGCTCTGAGACTGGAGACCCCAAAAATCCAGATACCGTAATTGCTTCGAACTTCGGTAATTCTGGAAAGCTAGGCCAACCTAAAGTGTTTTGTAAGATATGGCTTTGTTGGTTATAGAGTTGTTCAACCAATTGGTAGTTATCATGTTGTTCTTGCTTGCTTAACAAGTGCTGATTGATGCTACGATATCCGGAGATACCTTGTCGATCGACTAGGGAATCTAAGCTCGTGGTAACTTCTGCCAGTTTTTTGAGTAGCTTTTGATCACTCTTTGCGGTCACCAGGAGCATATTTTGACCATTGCCTAGCCCTGATATCTCAGTGATGGCTTGCTCTTGCTGTTTTAGTTGCTCTGGCATCGCCTGAAGTTGGCGGATATCGTCGTCGTAACGAACTTGACTGAGTGATATCAAGCTAACGACAGTTACCGTTAATGGTAAGCCAATTCTAAATTTTTGGTTGTTCCAGATACTTAACCAAGCATGCCAAAGCTTCGACAGGGGAAGTGGGCGCTCTTGGCTTGGTTTTGCCGCTAAAACCGGATACCAACACACCACACTGGCGTAAGCTGCGATAAGTCCAATCGACGAAAAAAGAGCAAGTTGCTGTAAGCCTGGGAAAGGCGCCACCAACAGACCTAGGTAGCCAATCAAGCTGGTGATCAGACCCAAGGTGATCGCAACGAGAATATGTTTCAACCCTTTGTCGCTTTGCCATTGATTACCAGCCGCCAAACGATCGGTTAGGTAATGGAAAGAGTAGTCGATGGATACGCCAATCAAGCTGGCACCGAACACCAAACTAAATAGGTGAACCTTGCCGAAGATAGCGACGGTGCTTGCCAGCGCGACCAATAAGCCGGTACTGATTGAAAGTAAGGATAAGGCAAGTGGTAGGGCACTACGAAACGTCAACCACACCAATAAAATAACACCGGCTAATGAGCCCAAACCAATAGTACTGATTTCTGATTTCGCGCTTTCGGTACCGTAATTGGCGTAGAACACCACACCGGTATGCTGCACTTTGATGTCAAATTGTTTTTCGACTTCGCGCTCAATTGAATCAAGATCGGGAAGTTGCTCTTGAATCGCCAAGCTATAAGGCGAGCCAGCCAGTGTAGCCGTCACCAAAATATGAGTTTGCTCATTAGATTGAGCGGTGAGGTATCCCTCTTTCAGAACAAAGTTACTTGATTGAACGCCAACAGCACTGATGTAGTCGCGAAATAGTAGAAATGGATCCATCGACAGTTCGGCTGCAGTCACGCCTGAGAACGGATTGTACAGAGACTGAATGACGTATTGAGCTCGCGAATCCGGCGAGTGTGTCAGCGTCTCTTTTTGTTGCTGGGTCAGAAGTTGAGCTCGGTGACGAAAATAGAAATCGCTCCACTGGCTTTGAGTGCTGGCGTTGATTTTCCCTTGAACTTGCTTAAACAGAGTTGGCTGGCTTGAGAAGGTTCTTTGATTGAGTTTTTTTTCAAAAGCGTCAGCCGCTGTCATGGCTTTTTCGATGTCGGGGGCGCTGATGATAAACACTACTTGCTCGCTCATCGAGCTGGATATTTGCTGAAAGGCTTGCTCTACCATTGGGTCTTGCTGGTTTTCTGGTAGTAACTTTAGAATGTTGCTTTCAATCGGTACCGACGAAGAAAAAGCGAATTGTTTTATTAACAATCCGCTAAATAGCACTACGATAACAAGCCAAACAAAGGCCAGACTAGAGTTGGAATTGTTGCGCTTCAGCATCTGATAATACTTCCGGTAGATGGCTTAATTGGCTAAATTCGATCACCGTGCTGTCTCCACGAATCTCTCTCAACTCAATACGTTCAATATCATTTTTACCTTGCAGCGTAATGGCTTCAAACACCGCGTTCATCGGAGCACTTTTCGGCTTTAGAGTGAGTGTCCATCGTGTGTCTTGTGAACTTGCGTTTGCACTTTCATCAGTGTTTGTAGTGGTTTCGGGCTCAAAATCGAGTGCGAACTGTTCTTGAAGTTTTTGCGTGTCTCCATGAAACACTGACAAGAAGATATGGCTGAAATAAAATGCCATTGGGTTTTCTTTATCGGTGATGATTTTCGCGGGTTGATCGGCAAATCTTTGGCTCAACTTATTATCAGTGAGCACTAAGCTCACAGGAAACGGCGTTGTTTGTGTCCAGAGTAGGCCACTTGATTTGTCTAACAGGAATGTACCTTGCGATGTCAAAGGTTGGGCGAACATTTCCATGTTGCGCGTTTGGGTGAACTCACCACGCACTATGTTGTTTGCGCTTAACACGGTTTGTAGCTCTGAAATAGAACCAACCGTAGATGTACTTTCATTAGCAATAACAAAACTACTCGCCATCATTGAGGCAAGCCCTAGTAGTGCGATGCTGATGTGTTTGCGACTGCGTTTAAACAGACTCATGTTTCACCTGCTGCTGTGTGTTAGATACTTGAGGTTGGTCTGATTGTTGGTCGCTTGGTTGTTGCTCAGTTGATTGGGGTAAGCAACCAAACTGGTGCCAGTGCTCGACTTTATCTGTAAACACTTTCGGTGAAGCGAAGCACATCTCTTGTTCTTCAATGGTCACCGCAACCTGCATTGTGTGGGCGCGTGTCATGCGAGCACCTGTGTTGGCATCGTGAATTTCGTAGTCAACACGCAGGCGGTTTTCCCATTCAGTCAACTTAGCCGATACCTTGATCTGATGATTGAACGGTATCGCCTTAATGTACTTTACACGCGTGTCGATGATCGGCCACATGTAGCCTGAGTCCTTCATCTCATGGTAGTTGTACTCAATCTTATCCATCATGATGCGCCTTACTTCTTCAAAAAATCGGAAGTAATTACCGTGATAGATCACGCCCATCGGGTCGGCATCTTGGAATGAGGTAATCAGAGTCACCTCAGATTGTAATGGATGAAGGATTTCAGACATAAATCGCTCTCAACATATTGCGTAAAGGGTTAGCTACTCTATGAGTAAAGTGACCAGTGCTGACTTTGAATACGAGCAATGAAGTGGCGTAGATCGCCTTCAAGTGGTCGGTCTTCAACGATAAATTCAAACTCTTTAAGCACTTCGTCGCGAATATGCTTTAGGTTCTCACTCATGTGGTGCTCATCAAGCTCATTGTGGCGTTTACGAAGCTCAAGCGCTTGTGTACCCGCTAGAAGTGACGCTGCCGCCACTTGTTCGGTTAGCTCTAGAACGCGTAAACAGTCACGAGCTGCGATGGTGCCCATGCTGACTTTGTCTTGGTTGTGACACTCTGTTGAACGAGAGAACACGCTTGCTGGCATGGTGTGTTTCAATGCCTCTGCTGTCCAAGCTGAAACGCCAATCTGTACCGCCTTGAAGCCGTGGTTGATTGGCTTACGTTCGCCTTCAGCCCCCGTTAGGTTGAATGGCAAACCGTTGTTGAACTTGTAGTCCATCAGCTGAGCCATTTGACGGTCAAGCAGGTCAGCAAGGTTTGCTACGGCAGTTTTTAACGTATCCATCGCCATAGCGATATGACCACCGTAGAAGTGTCCACCGTGCAGCACGCGCTCGTTGTCACCGTCGATAATCGGGTTGTCGTTAGCACTGTTTAGTTCGTTCTCGATCATTTGGCGTAGCCAAGGTAGAGAGTCTTGAACCACACCAATCACATGCGGAGCACAACGCAGAGAGTAACGATCTTGTAGGCGGTCACTGTTACGTGGTGGACGGTCGGCTTGCAGGTCATCACGTAGCCATGCCGCAACTTGCTGCTGGCCTGGATGTGGTTTAACAGCAAATAGCGCTTCATCGAAGTGGAAGTCGTTGCCATGCATGCCGACAGATACCATTGCGGTGATCTTAGTTGATAGCTGAGCTAGGTATTCTGCGCGTTTGTAGGCGATACAAGCCAGTGCCGTCATCACTGATGTACCATTCATCAATGCTAAGCCTTCTTTTGGCTTGAGTTTGATAGGGTTAATGCCTAGCTCTTTGTAGACATCACTGGTTGGGCGAACTTCACCCTTGTAGATAACATCGCGCTCGCCGATCAGGGCTGCAGCTAAGTAAGAGAGAGGCGTCAAGTCGCCACTAGCACCAACAGAACCTTCTTGCGGAATACGCGGTGAAATATCTTGGTTGATCAGGGTAACGATTTGATTGAGCAGATCGTGAGTCACACCGGAGACACCTTGCGACAACGAACAAAGACGCGTTGCTAATACTGCACGAGCTTGCTCATGAGACAGTATTTCACCTAAGCCACAACCGTGGAAGCGCGTTAAATGCAATGGCAATTCATCAACAAGGTTTGGTGGAATTGCTACGGTACATGAATCTCCGTAACCCGTTGTCACGCCATAAATCACGCCTTCTTCTTTCAACAGGCGTTCTAAGAAAGTGACACCTCGGTCAATCTTAGATGTGAACTCGTTACTTGAGTTCATCGAGGCTTTTGCGCCCTGTGAAATAGCGACAACATCCTCAATCGTGAGGCGTTCGGCACCAAAATTGATGCTATTTGGATTCTTTTTCGTCATGGTGCTTGCTCAGTGTCCAAAAATTAAAAAAGTTGTACCACTGAAGCGGTGCTTGCAGTGTGTAGTGCTGAAGTCGGTTTGCGTATTTCTGCACGACTTGCTGTAAAGATTGTTCGCGAGTCTTTCTAGGTAATTCTATTTTGTCGCTAAAATGCTCGAAATAGACATTAAAGTGCGGCTTAGTTCGTGAGTCATCACGTAGGCCAAACAGTAAAAATACGGGTGCTTTTAGCACAGAGGCTAACATAAATGGACCTTGAGGGAAGGGTGCTTCCTTACCTAAGAACTCTGCCCATACCGAGCGGCTCTCTTTGCTGGTGGAGGTTCGATCGCCAACAATTACGATCCATTCTCCTTGCTCCAACTTCTGTTGTAATAAGATAGCCGTATCTGGTCCCATCGATGTCACTTGAATCAGGTTTAAATCAGACTGCGGGTTAACTGCTTTCATTACTGAATTAAAACGTTCAGCGTGCTCAGTGAAAACCAGAGCGTTGATTTTAATGTTCGAGTGTCGGCGGCCTAAAGCGCGACACAATTCGATGTTGCCTAGGTGAGAACCTAAAATCAGCACACCTTGCTTATTTTCCACCATGCTCTCAAATTGCTCTTGACCATGAATGGTCAGGTTATCGACCGAAAAGTCTCCTTTCCATGCCGCCAGCTTGTCTAACATAGTATGACCAAACGAGAGCAGATGGTTATAACTGTTTAATTCAGCGGGTAACTCTATATTTTGCTGTTCCGCATAGGCTTTCAATTGAAACAAGTATTGTTCAGAAGCGTTTCGCGCGCGCTTGCCTGTTAAGTGGTAGTAACGCATCACACCACGCAAAATCAGGTTAAATACACCACGACCTAATAGGGTATAAACCGCCAACAGCAGTTTGATGCCGATTACGGTGCCGCGTTCTTGAGTGCGAGACCAATGGGGTTGTTCTGACTCGTTGTTGTTTGATCCAGTCGATGAATCTTGTTTTTGACCATCTTCAGCAGACGTTGATTTGAAATGGCGAGCAATCAGCTTGGGTGCTCTTGGCAGCATGCCGAAGAACAGTCGCGTGTGCATCCAACTGATTTTGACGTTATCCCACAACGCATCGAAATGAGAGATGCCGTTTTCAGGATAGATAACCCGAGTTTCAACGAAGTCGATGTCACAACCTTCCCAATACAGGCGAACCAAAATCTCAATATCGAAGTCCATTCTCGAACCAACATCGTACTTATTCAACACTGTTTGAGTTTGGTGGATGGGATACGCTCTAAAGCCACACATGCTGTCTTTAATTGATAAAGAAAGGGTTTCTATCCATACCCAAATGTGTGTCGCGTAGCGCCCATAGAGCCTTGCCTTGGGCACGCTGTCATCGTAGATAGGCTGACCTGATATCAAGCGCTGAGGTTTGTCTTGCGAAGTTTGGATTAATGCGGGTAGTGCTTCTAGGTCGTGTTGCCCATCAGCATCAATCTGGATGGCATGACTAAAGCCGAGCTCTTGCGCTCGCTTGATGCCAGCCTTTACTGCGCCGCCTTTGCCTTGATTCTGTTCAAGCGTCACCAAAGTCACGCGTGAGTTTTCCGCTAGAGGAGTCAGAAACTGTTTGGTCGCGAGCTCACTGCCATCGTCAACGATGATGATCGGCAACTCAAAATGATGGAGTGACGACACCACTTCAGGCATGGTTACGCCATGGTTAAAGCACGGGATAAGGAAGCAAGCATTATAGCTGCTTTCTTTTGTTTGGTGCTGAGAAGTAGCCTCGACGGGAGTGCTATTCACTTTTCTCTCCCAGCTTCATTTTGCCTGAAGAGTGGGTCTGTTCACCGCTGTTTGAGGTGTAACTGAAGCTCAGCTTATTTTTGTCAGCATCCCATTTGAGTGATAGCTGAATTGTAGCGTCAGGCAGGATAGGCTCTTGGAACTTGATGACTTCCATGCCTTTAAAGAAACCAGGGACGTTTAGCTCTTGGACAGCGTAATGAAGTGCCCAATCAATTTGCGTGACGCCCGGTAGAATTGGGAAGCTCTTGAAGTGTCCCTTAAAATCGGTGATATCTCCGCTAACATTAAGTGTCAGGGTCGATTCATTTTCTACAGTGTCTACCGCAATGACGGTTGGTTTTCTATTATCCATAGGGCGTGCTTAGAATCCTTGGGCAAATATTGGTTCTTTGACAAAAATATAAAAAGATAATCTCAGTGTAAAATACGATCAGCGGTTTCTATGATTTTATTAGCTGTTCTATGTGAGATGTTAATCGCTTACCTTGGCTGTTGAGGGGAATCTCATCGACAACACGGTACTTTCTTGGGATAGCGATTGGCTCTAACCACTTTCTTAGCTCTGTGCGCAGCATCAGCCAGAATTTACCTTTACTCATAGTTGATAGAGTGGCTTGGCCTTCATCTGATAAGACCAAAACCGACGCCAAGATTAAGCGTTCAGGCTCTTCAAATGGAATCACCACGCATTCACTTATCCAAGGCAGTTGCTCTAGTCGTTTTTCGACTTCAACCAGTGATACTCGTTTTTCTTCTATCTTGATCACTCGGTCGGTCCGGCCTTTCAATACAAATTGATTATCCGAGACCATTTCGCACTCATCGGCGGTTTGATACCAGTTGTTTTTGTCGATGTACGGCGACAATAACTTAATGCAATTCTCACTGTTGAGATTAGCCTCAATACAGTCAAAAAGCTGCCAAGGTGTTTGGGCACTCTCTTGTTGGCGAAATGCGATACCACCGGTTTCTGTGCTACCAAAGACTTCAATCGGTAAATGACCAAGCAGGCTTCGTGATTGGTGAGCAGACTCAGTCGGTAATGGGCCACCAGAAGAGAACACACCAGCAAGCTGTGCAGATTTTGTTTCGTGCTTTAATCGTTTGAGCAGAGCAGGGCTGCTGATCAGCACACAGTTTTTATTGGCGTGAGACAGAATCTGTTCAGGGTACTCAAGGTTGTTTCTTGCAAATGGAACGCCAGAACAGAGCGGCCATAAGATTCGAAACAACAAACCATAGATATGCTGGTGCGAGACCGTACTGTGAACTCGATTACCCCTGAGCAATTCGCCCCAGTTCTTATCTAGCTGAGCAGTTTCAATATCTAGGTGTTCTAATGTTTTATCTATCGCTTTGGGTGTGCCACTTGAACCTGAAGTAAACAGGGTCAATTGGATGGCTGCCAAATCCATGGTCGCGAGATTATCGATTAGAGGTTGCTTTGACGAGGTGCTTGAGTCCAATAAGGTTTGGATATTGCGAACGTCACTCACCTCAACTTCGCCAATCGAGTCATCAACTAGCAGGTAATCAAATTGTTCACTTAACTCAGCAAGCGCACATGGCTGGTAGTTGCCCGGTAAGATGATGTGTTTGTTGGCTGCTGCACTGGCCCAAAAGGCCACCGCAAATAGGTAGCTGTCTTGGGTACAAATCGCGACTCGTTGAAAAGGGGATAAAGACAAAAGTTGTACGAGTTGAGATAAGTTGTCGTTAAATGTTTGCCACGTAATCTCGCTGTTGTCGTCAAAGCAAACAATAGATTCAGGGGCTCTGTCCTGGCTGAGAAGCTCAGACAACGAGGTGTAAGATACGGTTTGGGTCATAACAATTTAACTCTGACGAATGCGCTGTCTTACTACCCACTCTCCTGCAAAGAGTAACCCTGCGAATAAATAGCTGAGTAAGCCATTGTATAGGGTCCATACTTCTAGCGGTTGGAAGCAGGTGTAAAGAGCAATAGAGCCATTGATAACAAAGAACAAACACCAAGCTTTGGTGACTTTTCGTGTGTAATCAACGCCACTTTGTGGAAGTTCAGGCTCTTGAAGGCGAGCAAGACGCTCGATAATCGTTTGTGGTTGCCAAAGGCTCGAAGCGAATACCACCAGCATACAAACGTTAACGATCACGGGGTAATAGGTTAGCCAGCCATGCTGCTTGAAGGTTAATCCTAATGCCAGCAGAACAATACCGGCACTTCCACTGATCCAAGCTAAGTGTTTTAGCTCTTTGATTTTAGCCTGACCGCCGGTGAAAATGCGGACAGCAAAGATAGCGGCCAAGGCAATTCCAACGGTTTGTAAGCCAAACTTGTTGAGCCCAAAGTAAACCGCTATTGGATAAGTAAAAAGTATGATTGCCGACAGTAAAGTCAGCAGAGGGCGCATTAGGCGTCCTTCAATAGTTCAACCACAGATTCGACAACGTCATTCACGGTGCGTACTGCTTTGAACTCTTCAGGTTTGATCTTCTTACCTGTTACGTTCTGTAGGTGAACGACCAAATCAACCGCATCAATGCTGTCTAGGTCTAGATCGAGATAAAGGTGTGCTTCAGGAGTAATATCTTCCGCATCAAGCTCGAACAGCTCAATAAGCGCATCTTTAACTTGGTTGTATACTTCTTGTTGGTTCGCTTGTGTCATAAAGATTTGTCTAGTTGTTCGTTTGAGAAGAGATGTAGTTCGCTAGATTTTCAACTGACGCAAAGTGCTGTCGAGTGTTTGAATCGTCGGCATCAATAACAATATTGTACTTTTTCTTGATAGCAAGGCCAAGCTCAAGGGCATCGATAGAATCTAGTCCAAGTCCATCACCAAATAGTGGAGCTTCCGTTTCAATCTCATCAATACTCATATCTTCAAGGTTCAATGCGTCGATGATTAGTTGTTTCAGTTCGTTGTGTAATGTTTCCACTTTGGCCTACTTAATGCTTTATTTGAATGCTGCTTTAAGGGGGCGATTCTACATTATATGAGGTATTTTCGAAATGCCGATATCGCCTGTTATGTTATTGATACGCTAAATGTTTTCTTCGGAAGGGAAAATTGTTTGTGCAAGATGATGATTAAGGCGCCTTGCTGCCGAAGTTAAATTATTTGAGCCTTCAATAAATGGTTCGACTTCTATTTTACCTTTCACCGCGACATGAAAAAAGGGCTTCGTCGCAGGAACTTGATACCATTTTTTCTCTTTCGTTAAGAATGTCGGAGAAACAGTAATATGGATCACGCGTAAATCGGTTTGTGTTCGAGTCGCGATTTGTGCCGCCCCACGCTGTAAGGATGGTTCAATTCCTGGCGTTGTGCGAGTTCCTTCGGGAAAAACAAGCAAGACATTACCGCGTGAGAAGCGCTCTTCACAGCGATCTAAAAGATCGTCAGGGGCTTGGTTGGGTATATAACCTGCTGCTTTGACAATCCTTTTCATAAAAGGGTTTTCCCAAATAGCGGCCTTAACGAGGCAATCACACTGAGGAAGTTGAGAGGCGATCAATACATAGTCAATCAAGCTAGGGTGATTGGCGACGATGATGCAGTTACGATCTTCACGTAATAGATCCGCACCATCAATTCGGTAATCAATTGCCCCGGTAAATTTCATGATCTGGCAAAAGGCGTTGAATGAGAAACGGATTAATCGCTGTGCTTTAAGCTCTCTTTTAATAGTATTGGGAGTCGTTAAAGCGATAGTCGGTAAGATTAAGAAGCTTAATATTAAGCCTCCGAGACCAAAGATGGTAAAGCAGAGCCCTGTAGCAAATACTCGCCAATATTGGTCGACTTTACTCATTATAGTGCCTCAGATCTTACGTTGTTTACCCACGACCATTGTTGCTGCTTGCCCGTAATAGTCCAGTTTGGTGTCTTCTGAAGAATATTATGCAGTGCTTTCAGAGCTTGTGGTAAGTCAGCAAGTGAGTCCTCAGCGTTCAACATTTTGGCATCTGTTACTCTAGATATAGAGTACTCACAACCAGCAGTAAGCACTAAGCCCAGCGCATAATCAGCAAAGTTCTGTGTTTCGTACTCTTGGTAGAGTTCAGGCAGAGGTTGGTCGAAATCAACCACCAATACACGGTGTGACGGGTACTGGTGAAGGTAAAGATAGGCTTCAATCAGTGCGTTATGGAAAGTGTCTTGTCCTGCGGCAATTGAGGTCAGTGGAATAGGTGCTTTTGCGGCAATTGTTGTTAACCCCGCAGCTGTATTGTGTACTGACTGAGAAAAAGCCATTGGAGAGGCGTCGTCACCTTCTAATATTGATTGAATTAAAGTCGCGGTTCGGTGTAGCTCACCATGTCGGCTGGCAAACACTAGATAATCAATAGAGGTGTCTTTCAAAAGGGTTAATGCGGTTTGGACGGCCAATTTGCTTTGCATACTCATTCGGCGGCGCATCATTGGAGGGATGGCTTTAAATTCAGTTGAGCCATCTTGAGGCCAGTCTAAATTAGTGCTCCACGCTTGCCATTCTGCAACGGAATTGAGACCGGTCGAATTTGCAGACCATTTCTCAATATTAAACGACATTAATTGGGATTGATTTGACATAGAGTATTGATTTGCTTTGGCTCTAACTAAATACTATGCGTGCTTATAAACAAACACAGATAAGGAATTTAAATGAAATTACTAAAAATAGCCGTTTCAATGTTATTCATATTCGTTCTTGCTGGATGTGGACGTGTCCAACCTGTAATGAATGTTGAGGATACTCCAGTTGCACTGAATCTTCAAAGTAAACAGGTGAAATCAGCTATTTATGAGTCTGCTGAGAACCGAGGCTGGTTGGTTTCAGAAATAAAGCCTGGTTTGATCCGCGCTGAATTGTATGTTCGCTCGCACCATGCTGTGGTTGAAATTCCTTATAGTGATAAGTTTTACTCTATTCTTTACGTTGAGTCAGAGAATTTGAAGTACGACGATGGTGAAATACACCGTAATTACAATCGTTGGGTTAATAACTTAAACGTTGATATTAAACGTAAGCTTGCACAAATGGCAGCTGAGTAACCCTCTATTATTTAAAAGTTAGGTTTTTCGTGTCGGAATATAAATTAGATCCATTCAATGCATTAGAAGCAAAAACAGAAGCTCAAAAATTGTCTTTCGCTCCTATTGTTTTTCATACTGCTCGTACACTTCGTGATTTAGGTATTTTAAAAGCCTTAGATGATGCGGGCAACGAGGGTTTGCCAGCAGAGACGCTCTCTGAAATAACCGGTGTATCCGAGTACGGCGTGAAAGTTCTGCTCGATATGGCGTTAAGTGCCCATATTGTTACTTGGGACAAACCTAACTATAAAATGGCCAACCTTGGCTTTTACCTTCTGCACGATGGCATGACTAACGCGAACATGGATTTCACTGCTGATGTTTGCTACGCCGCGATGATGCATTTAACGGAAGCGATTGAAGAAGGTACACCTGCCGGCTTGAAAGAGTTGGGTGACTGGGAAACCATTTACCAAGGTTTGTCTCAATTGCCAGAAAAAGCAAAAGAGAGCTGGTTCAAGTTTGATCACTTCTATTCCGATCGTTCGTTCCCTGTTTTGCTTGAGAAAGTCTTTAGCAAGAAACCTAAATCACTAGTGGATATTGGCGGTAACACGGGTAAGTGGGCAATGCAGTGCTGCAACCACGACTCAGATGTTGAGATAACGATTGTCGACTTGCCACAGCAACTAGAAATGGCAATGACAAACGCGACACAACATGGCCATCAAGACCGAGTGACGCCATTCCCAGCCAACATGCTCGACAAACAACAAGCGTTGCCGACGGGTGCAGATGTGTGGTGGATGAGCCAGTTCCTTGATTGCTTCTCGCCAATGGAGATTCTGAGCATATTAAAGCGTGTTCGCTCTCATATGTCAGAAGAGGCAACAGTCTATATCCTTGAACTGTTTTGGGATGCACAGAAATACGATGCGGCTTCTTATAGCTTAAACGCGACTTCTCTTTACTTCACTTGTTTGGCCAACGGCAACAGTCGTTTTTACCGCAGTGAAGATTTCTTAGAGATCGTTGAAGAAGCTGGCTTTGAAGTGGTGGCCCGCACCGACGATATCGGTCTTGGTCATACACTGCTTGAATTGAAAGCTGGCGCGCAATAAAAAATAACAAACATGGCTTAAATTAATGAAAAAACTGTCAACTCAAGTAGTGATCATCGGAGCTGGGCCATCTGGGTCTATTGCCGCGTCTTTGCTTCATAAAAAAGGCATCGATGTTCGAGTGATTGAAAAGAGCCTTTTCCCGCGCTTTTCTATTGGTGAAAGTCTATTACCTGCTTGTATGGAAGTGATTGAACAAGCTGGCATGAGCGAAGCGGTGGCTGACGCTAACTTCCAATTTAAAGATGGTGCCGCTTTTCGTAAAAATGGCGTGTACACCGCGTTTAATTTTGAAGATAAGTTCTCTGCTGGGCCGGGAACCACGTTTCAGGTTCAACGAGGCGCCTTTGATAAGGTGTTAGCAGACACTGCCGAGGCGCAAGGTGTTGCCATTGATTATCAACATGAGTTGACGGGCATTAACTTCACTGAAGACAGCACCATTTTAGACGTACAAGTGCTTGATGGAGAACGCTATCAGCTAGAAGCTCAATATGTGCTGGATGGCAGTGGCTTTGGTCGCGTGTTACCGAAGATGCTTGATTTGGAAGAGCCATCATCGCTTCCCCCACGCAAAGCTATTTTTACGCACATCAACGATCATATTTCAGCGACGGAGACAGACCTTGAATATGACCGCAACAAAATTCTTATCTCGGTGCACCCGACAAATCCTGACGTTTGGTATTGGTTGATCCCGTTTAGTAACGGAGTGTCTTCGTTTGGTGTCGTAGGAGAGCCGAAGTTCTTTGAATTATACCCACAAGACAAGATTGCTGCTCTTAAACAACTGGCAATGGAAGAGCCGGGTTTAGCTGAGACTCTGGTTAATGCAGAATACCCTAACCCTGCGGGTGAAATCGGTGGTTATTCAGCTAACGTGAAGCACCTTGCGACAGACAAATACGCATTGCTTGGTAATGCGGGTGAGTTCCTTGATCCTGTATTCTCATCGGGCGTGACGATTGCGATGAAGTCGGCTCAGTTTGCGGTTGAGTGTGTGGAAAAACAGCTTAACGGCGAAGAGGTCGATTGGGAGCGCGATTATGCCGATCCGTTGATGGTTGGCGTAAATACCTTTAGAACATATGTTGAGGGGTGGTACTCTGGTACGCTGCAGGATGTGATTTTTTATCAAAATCCAAACCCGAAGATTAAGCAGATGGTGTGCTCAATTTTGGCTGGCTACGCATGGGATCAAACCAACCCTTATGTGAAAGAGTCAAAGCGTCGATTGGCGACACTGGCTGAGATATGCCGAAACTAGGTAATCGACTTTGTATGTAGCAATACTCTAAATTGTCACGATGGTTCGTCATAAACTAAAAACAGCCGCAATGTGCGGCTGTTTTTGTATCTGAAAAATATGGGTGGTCAACTTAATCGGATTTAAGCCTACTTCAGGTCGATGCTGTTCAATCGTCCCATAAATATAAGTAGTTCAATTACGTCTTTGTGAGCATCAAGCAGTGCACGTTTGGTTTGGCTATAAGCGGCAAGTCGGCCGTGCTTTCTGATTGAACATACCTTGGTTTTGTACTTGTAGTCACCATTCTCAGAGAAGACGCGCCACTTAGCGATGTAGCACTCGTCGCGGTGCTCAGGATCACTCTGAGTTGGGTTAGGCTTAAATACAATCTTAGGCTCTAAACTGTGAGGCAGACGCGTCATAAGATAGGGCTCTCTGAGAACCTTAGGCCAAAATTTGCCCCAAAGCTGTCTACCCAGTTCGTCTCTTAATTTGATGGTTTTCTTTAGTGCCTTGTCTTCACCCATACGAACAAAGCCGACCGAACGGTGTAGCACCTTATCTTCGGGAGTATGAATGTGGATTTTAAAAGCGGTTTTGCCTTTCGAGATAAAGCGGTAACCGGTAGCACCAATTAGATTATTCTGACTCATAGCTTGCTAAGTGATGATTATATTATTAATAAGATTACGACAAATACCGTGAAACCGAAACAAATCCCCATGAAAAAAATAAAGCCTTAGTACTTTTGCTAAGGCTTTATTAGAAACTATGAGACGAGAGTGTCGCTAACTACATGATTTTTTGCATTACATCACCAATTTGAATGCTTCCTGCAAGGCTTGGTTGGTCGATCGTAAGTTCTGCTTCGTTCTCGTAAACACGAGAAACCGTCAGCGTGATGTCGCTTTGCGACACTTTATTGCGCGGCAAGCCTCGTTGGTCGATAAACGAACCTGTGTGCCATAGCTGTAGTTTGTCACCCTGTTGTACACCGTGCATTCGACCTAAATCAATGGTCACCGTGTTACCAAATACCGCTGCAACCTCTGGAAGCGTGATCTTACATGACACTTCCGATTCCAAGTCCAACATAATATTGCGGCTAACACGCAGCATCATACTGCCGTAGGTTGATGCCCAGAAACGGGCACTGCGGGTGTCGACTTCACTAGTCTTAGCAAATGGCCACTTTGCCACTTCACGATAGCTACGGTTGTAAACCTGATGTCCTGTTTTGCCATCGAAGACTTGCATCTCTAAAGCAAACTGACGATTGATGATGTCGTCTTTCAAAAGTTTGGACTCGATGGTCGCGGTTAAATCGGTAATATCGCCACCAATGATGTACTGCGCGCCAGTGTCTTGGGCGATCATTTTGATCACCTCAGGTCGACGTTTGTCGATGTCGTAATTGGTCGTGCCAACGGAAACAAAGCTGCGAGACTCTTGTGCTAGCTGTCGATCCACGACATGGCCAAAATCATCGCCAATATTATAAATTCTGCCCATTACCGCTTGTTGTGGGGAGGTCACATCAATGTTGCCGACCAAAAATGTCTTTTTATATTGGCTCTCATGGCAAGCATTTGCCGAAGGATAGATATCGATCCTTGCAGTGATCATTATATTGCCACTACGCTTTTTCTCTTTTTCTACCAAGATGTAGCGCACTTCGTGGTTGGTAAATTGATATTCCTTTTTCTTCCCATCTAGATACGGCGTGAGGTTGGCAATGCTGCCGATGTCGGCTCCTGAGAACTGAATAGCCTTGTATACTGCGTCTTCTAGTGCATGGATTCTTGCCGTCTCTTCTGACGACACTATGGTTGCAGTACCGGTAACTTCATACCAGGAGGCATGAGCACTGAAGCTTATTGTTATCAGTGAACTTATTGAAAATAAGTAAGAAATTATTTTTTTCATCTATTCGTTACCAGTTGGGTATAAATATTGCTTAACAAATAACTATAAGCTTGAAGCTGACTTAAGTGCGATTTTCTTAATCTGGACCATTAATGAAAAGCAAAGACTGTTCCAACATTGTAATCCATTGAAAAGAATAATGGTGAGAACATATTGGAACAGGTAGCACTAAATATATCTGGAGATTAGAGAATGAAAAAATGGCTCGTAGTAATGAGTGTCATGTTACTGACATCATGCGCTTATTCGCCGATCTATAACGGCAAGTCTGAATATTCAGGCAGTCAGTTTATGTTGATGGACAGCCCTCGTCATACTATGGATTTTTTCGTGGAAAGTATGACTGAAGATTTGATCATTTCGAATACAAGTATTTCAGCTAGAACGCCGATAGCGATCACTTCGTTTGTTGATTTGCAACATATGGATACAACGAATTGGCTAGGAAACTCGGTATCAGAAGGCTTCATTCATCAGTTTCAGCGTCGTGGCTTCAAGGTTGTTGACTTCAAAACAACCGGTTCTATTCAAGTGACTCACCAAGGTGACTTTGCGTTAAGCCGCGATTGGAAAGACTTAGCTCAAGAGCAAGACGTTCAATACGTACTAACAGGCACCATGCTTCGACAAGAAGGCGGTGTGTTAGTAAATGCCCGTGTTGTTGGCATGCAAACTCGTATTGTTGTGGCGTCTGCACAGGGCTTCTTACCTGCGGATCGTATTGGCCGTGACCTAGATACTCTGAACAGTATTCGAACTCAAGATGGTGTCATTATTCGCTCTGATCCAACGATGACCCAGCCTTATACTGTCATTCTTCGCCCTTAGGAGTTCGAGATGAAGAAGTTAATATTTGTTGTTGCCGCTTTAGTGCTTGTTGGCTGTCAACCACTGCAAAACATGAGGCCAGACGATTTCTTGGTTGCCGTTGGTTATGCAAGTATCAGTGAACAAAAAGGGCGCAACGACGAAGAGAAGCGCATCCGCGCAATGAGAGCTTCAAAAATTGATGCTTACCGTGAACTTGCTGAGCAAGTCTATGGTATGCGAGTGAGTGGTCGAGCAGAGCTTGAAGATCAACGCCTTGGTACAGAACGTACTTCTGGTGCGGTTGATGGTGTAATTCGTGGCGCAGAAGTAGTACGCAGTTACCCTGTAGGTGATAGTTATGTCACTGAGCTTCAGCTCGATATTCGTAAGATGGAACAACTACGTAATTACGGCGAAGTTCAGCCAGTACCTGAAAAGAGACAACAAACGCTGTTCTAGTTTCGGTGTTTGAATTGAATATTCAAAGATATTGGCTGTCACTCGCTTTCCAGATGGCGTATCGGCAACCAATAACTAATATCAATGTAAAAGCGGCAAGTATGAAAATACTTGCCGCTTTTTTGTTTATCGATTTTGTAGAGCGTTCAAAGGCTGATTAGGTGTTTTGATAAAAGATAATGATGGGAATAGTCTGAGATACAGATACAGATACAGATACAGATACAGATACAGGCAGAAGGTTAATAATGGGTATTACTGAAGAGGGAGGCTTAACTAGGCTTTTACATTGGTTCCCAGCGTAGAAATGGTATGTGTTTGGCCACCTGCATTGTAGGTCATGCCAATTTTACCGTGGCTTTGTTGCATCATATTGCTGAGCTTTTTGAAGCTAAGGTGCGCTCGATTCAAGGCTTCGCCATTAACAAGGTTCGCTTGCTGGCAGTCGTGCACTATGGACTGGATCTTTGTGACTAACTGAGCAAGTTCAGGATTCTCGGTCAGTTCTGAGATATTGGTATGGGCAGCGATTCGTTGATCGGTTGATCTTAGCTGTTCAACAAGAACTACTTTTTCTTTGGCGATTCGCTCAATATCATTGGATTGTCGGCTCGTGATCGCGGTTTTCTCTGAACTTAATAATTCAGATAAGGCTTTGGCATTTTGAAGTTGAAAATTAACTAAATCTGCTAGTGCCGCCATAACGTAAACCTATCAATAACCTCGTGTGCTTTAAGTTAACCACTTAATCTAAGGGTTAGTGCTTAAAGACCTTTTAATTCGTTTTCGAACTTGATCATGTTGTCAGCCAGTTTTTCTGGATCAACCGTGTATGAACCGTTCGCAATTGCTTCTTTGATCGCTGCCACTTTCACAGAATCAAAGCTTGGCTGTGCTGCCATGTCTTGATGGAGTTGACCAATCGCTTTGCCTTGTTGGCTTAGAGAAACCGCATCCTTGCTTGCTGGTGATTTAGTTGATACATCAGAGCGTGATGCCTCAGAACTAGAATCAGAGCGTACTGCTGATCGGTTAGTGGTCGTTAGGGATTGCCCTGAACGAATATTATCAATGCCTGCCATAGTTAAGCCTTTTTCTTCAAAAATGGGAACCTGTACAGTCAATATCGACCAAGGGTTCGAATACTTTAGCAATTTTTAGCTCAATAGTCGAAAAGGGACAAAACACCGCCGCCGTTATATTTGGCGTTAGAGTTGAGAGCAAAATAGCTAACGATACCGTCAATTTAGAAGTAGATAGTTAAAAGTAAACTGTGACTTCAGACATGCTGGTAACAATCCCCTCAATTATACGCTGTGATTTATCATTTTTCACTCTTACTTGATCGCCCATAGAGCCATCGGTAAGTGCTGTGCCTTTGGTGGTAATGGTCATGCCACCTTTTACTGCCTGTATGATAACCTTCTCGTTTCGGCATACGACACAGATATCGCCTCTTTCAACTACATCACCGGGTCTCAGGTTCTTTTTTACCTTAGCGCCGATAACTTGCTCTGGAGCGGTGAAACCTTGGCGACGAAATTTGTTAAGAGAAATCATAGCGGTGGTGACATCGTATTGTCCGACGATTTCGCCTCTCGCGAGTGAGCGAGTGGTGGTAACAAGGGGCACTGACATCGAAAGACGCACGGGTACATAAACGCGCCATTCATCAGGAATACATTGCACTAAAACCGTAATACTGCTGCGGGTATTGGTGGTGGTTGAGGCGCTGGTCTCTAAAGGTGCTGGACAGTCTGTCGCTTTGATTCTTGAATCAACATTTGCTGAATTTACAAAGAGTTCACCGCCTTGTGGCTGCTCAACCGTATCAAGGATGTGTTGCTCTGCTGCTGACTGAATCATCTCAATTTGTTCTGGGGTCGCAGCTTGTACAAAAAAACTAAACAATATTGATAAAATGCCGATAAACTTAGCGACAGTTTTAAAAGTAGCTCTACACATTGCTATGGAAAGAGGTGGCAAATTTGTTTTATAATACGTCATTCCGTTTCTCTGGTGGTTCGTAGCCTGCAGTAGACTAACACTTTTTATACAAAAAAGTTTGATATGGAGATGAGCTCATGACGGGTATTCTTGATTCGGTGAATCAGCGTACGCAACTCGTCGGTCAAAACCGATTAGAATTACTAACCTTTCGCCTAATGGGGCGTCAGCGTTACGGCATTAATGTCTTTAAAGTAAAAGAAGTGCTTCAATGCCCTAAGCTGACAAAGATGCCAAACTTGAACCCACTGGTTAAAGGTGTAGCACATATTCGTGGCCAAACGATCTCTGTGATTGACTTGAGCTTAGCGATTGGTGGCCGTCCTACAACGGATGTTGAAAAGTGTTTTGTGGTTATCTCTGAATTTAACCGAACCATTCAAGGTTTCTTGGTAAGTTCAGTAGAGCGCATTATTAACATGCACTGGGAATCGATTCTTCCGCCGCCAGATGGCGCAGGTAGAGCGAACTACCTGACAGCGGTAACCAACATTGATAATGAATTGGTAGAAATTCTAGATGTTGAGAAGATTCTTGCAGAAATTTCTCCTGTTGATGAAACAATGGACAGTAAGATTGCTGAAGATATTGCGAAAGTCGAACAAGAGAAAGAACTGGTTCGCCGCATCTTGATTGCTGATGACTCGACTGTTGCTCGTAAGCAGGTTCAACGTGCTATTGAGTCGATTGGTTTTGAAGTTATTTCTGTGAAAGATGGTAAAGAGGCCTATGAGAAGCTGGTGCAGATGTCATCAGAAGGCAGTATTTACGATCAGATTTCATTAGTGATTTCAGATATCGAAATGCCAGAAATGGATGGATATACGTTAACTGCTGAGATTCGTCGTCACGCCGAACTTAAAGATCTATACGTAATTTTACACTCATCGTTGAGTGGTGTATTTAACCAAGCCATGGTTGAACGCGTAGGAGCTAACTCCTTCATCGCGAAATTCAACCCTGATGAGCTTGGTGCAGCGGTAAAAGCTGCGTTAACTAACTAAAAGAGACATTAATGACTGCTATAACAATAAGTGATCAAGAGTATCGCGATTTCAGCCGTTTCTTAGAATCTCAATGTGGCATTGTATTAGGTGACAGCAAACAGTACTTGGTGCGCAGTCGTCTAAGCCCATTAGTAGCGAAGTTTAATTTAGCTTCTCTATCTGATCTATTGAGAGACGTAGTAACAGGTCGAAACCGTGAGCTGCGTGTGGCTGCTGTCGATGCCATGACGACGAACGAGACACTTTGGTTCCGAGATACTTACCCGTTTGCTGTGCTTGCGGATAAACTTCTACCGGAAATAGCGGCAAATAAGCGTCCTATTAAGATTTGGTCTGCGGCAAGCTCCTCAGGTCAAGAAGCATACTCAATGGCAATGACGATTCTTGAAACTCAAGCTCGTAAGCCGGGTATGTTGCCAAATGTATCGATTACTGCAACCGACATCTCAGCAAGTATGTTGGATATGTGCCGTACAGGCGCGTACGACAACCTTGCATTGGGACGTGGACTTTCTCCTGAGCGTCGTCGTACCTTCTTTGAAGATGCGGGCGATGGTCGTATGAAAGTGAAAGATAACGTTAAGCGCATGGTGAACTTCCGCCCTCAGAACCTGATGGACAGCTATGCCTTGTTAGGCAAGTTCGACATTATTTTCTGTCGTAATGTGCTGATTTACTTCTCACCTGATATGAAGTCAAAAGTACTTAACCAGATGGCAAACAGCCTGAACCCTGGTGGTTACCTATTATTGGGTGCGTCTGAATCATTAACAGGTTTAACGGATCGTTTTGAAATGGTTCGCTGTAATCCAGGCATCATCTACAAATTAAAGTAATGAGTAGCACCAGTATAAGGTGCGACGTTACTGTTTAAATTCAAAACCCAGCCAAGTGCTGGGTTTTCTTTTGCCCGCTTAAGCTATATCTTTAAGTTAGAGTGACATTCCAATTTACTCTATTTTTTGGCTTGTATATTGCAAGTTTACCCACGAGTAACCTGTAAAAGTATAGATAGACCGCTTTGTTTTAAAAGTTGGTATATATATTGCTTTGGTTATTTCATAACAGTCAGTTCTTGAGTTGAGGTTTACATGGCTATTTCTTTTGACAATGCTTTGGGTATTCACCAGCACACAGTTGGTGTACGTGAGCGTAACGCTGAGGTGCTTTCCACCAATATCGCGCAAGCAAACACGCCTGGGTATAAAGCAAAGGGATTAGACTTTAAGAAATCACTGCAAGCGGCAAGTTCTGGGGCAAGCATTGGTCTTAGCCGTACAGATGGTCGGCACATTTCTGCCTCAACAACGGTGAACGGGGAAACGAAGTATCGAATTCCTACACAACCTGATACAGGAGATGGCAACACGGTTGATTTGGATTTGGAAAGAAACCTTTTCATGCAAAACCAAATTAGGCATCAAGCCTCTCTCGACTTCCTAGGAAGTAAGTTCAAGAATTTAACTAAAGCGATTAAAGGGGAATAATTAGATGAGCTTATTTAATGTATTCAATGTGACTGGTTCTGCGATGAGTGCTGAATCTGTTCGTCTAAATACGACCTCGAGTAACCTTGCGAACGCGGACAGTGTAAGTAGTTCAGCTGAAGAAACTTACAAGGCTCGTCACGCAGTGTTCGGCGCTGAGTTAAATAAAGCACGCAACAGTGGTCACACTGTGCCTGTGAAAGTATTAGGTATTGTAGAAAGCGATAAGCCGCTAAGCGCGGAGTACAACCCGGATCACCCATTAGCGAACAACGAAGGCTACATATACAAGCCTAACGTGAACGTTATGGAAGAGATGGCAAACATGATTTCGGCATCACGTGCGTATCAAACGAACGTACAGGTTGCTGACTCGAGTAAACAAATGCTGCTGCGTACGCTGCAGATGGGTCAATAAGGATAAGGAGGTAGCACATGGCTGGAATCAACAACAATGTTGGTCAAAGCGGCTTGTCCTATGTTGACCAGCTGAAGAGTCTTCAAGATGGCGCTAAGAAGCCCGACGAAACAACAGGTAAGCAGGATCTTAAACAAGAAGACTTCTTATCTTTGTTGACTAAGCAACTAGCACAACAAGACCCTTTCAAGCCGGTTAGCAATGACCAGATGATTGCGCAAATGGCTTCATTTGCGACCGTAGATGGCATTGGCAAAATGAATACACAGTTTGAAAGCTTGAATTCATCAATGACCTCTAACCAAGCACTTCAGGCATCCTCTTTGGTTGGTCGTGACGTATTGGTTCCTGGTGCGGCAGGTGTAAAACCTGGTGATGGCGGTATGGCGGCAATGGTTAAGCTTCCTCAGGCAATGGACAATGTAATGGTCCGTGTTGAGAACGAAGTTGGCCAATTGGTTCGCACATTTGATATCGGCTCTAAACCATCTGGTGATACACGTGTTGAATGGGACGGAAAAGACGAAGACGGTAACCCATTGCCGGCCGGTAAATATAACGTGAAAGCGTCGGGTTTACTGGATGGCGAGAACACAGAGTTTCAAGTTTCCAGTTATGCGAACGTAAACAGTGTGCTTCTTGGTAAGGGTGATGGCAACGTACTACTCAATCTGGCTGGTTTCACATCGCCAGTACGACTTGCTGAAGTACTAGAAGTTGGTAAAGCGTAGCTCTTTATTGAGTGACTATGCTAGCTAGATAGATTAGGAGAATATTGGAATGTCATATGTAGCTTTAAGCGGCCTATCCGCTGCACAATTAGACCTGAATACAACCAGTAACAATATTGCGAACGCAAACACGTTTGGCTTTAAAGAGTCTCGTGCAGAGTTCGGTGATGTTTACTCAAACTCGTTGTTTACTAACGCAAAAACGACGTCAGGTGGTGGTGCGCAAGCTAGCCAAGTGGCGCAACAGTTCCACGAAGGTTCAAGTATTTATACGAACAACCCAATGGATTTGCGTGTAAGTGGTACAGGTTTCTTTGCAGTATCGAAAGATCGCATGGTGCCAGAGATTAACGAACTAACGCGTAATGGTGCATTTCACCTAAACAAAGACAACTATATGGTTACGGCTAATGATGAGTTTCTTTTAGGTTACGATGTTGATCCAAACTCGGGTGAAGTTCTTTCTTACGCGCCAAAGCCTCTCGACATTCCTGCTGAGTTTGGTAAGCCAAAACAGACAGAAAACATTGAAGTAGGGGTCAACCTTCCTGCAAATGGTGATCTTAAAGACCCGGCTGCATTTAACTACCAAGATGCTGATACTTATAACCGTGCAACGTCTTCGACGGTATACGATTCTATGGGTCAGTCTTACAAGTTAACGACTTACTACCTCAAAGATCAGACTCAACCAAACACTTGGCAAACGTACTACACCATGTCAGATGAGAATGGTGAGAAGCCATTGAACATTACTGGCGGTGATGCGACGAATGCAACTGGTCATGTTGGCCACACAATGAAGTTCAACAATGACGGTACGTTAGCAAGCCTAAACAGTGGTCAGCCAATTAACTCTGATCCTCTAGGTGCAGGTGCGAACCCAATTGACTTGAACGGTGCCGATCCAACACAGGTGCTTAAGTTTGGTCTGGATTCTTCAACTCAGTTTGCTGCTCCGTTTGAATTGACTAAGTTTGATGAAGATGGTGCGACAACAGGTTTCTTAACCAAAATCGATTTCGATGAGTACGGCAGTGTTCTGGGTACTTACTCAAATGGTGAAAACGTGATGCTTGGCCGTGTAGGCTTAGTTCGTGTACCAAACGAGCAAGGCCTAGATAAGAAAGGCGGTACTCAGTGGGATTCTACTAACGACTCTGGTGATAAAATCTGGGGTGAATCGAACAAAGGTTCATTTGGTAGCATCAACAACGGCTCACTAGAGCAATCGAACATCGATATGACTCAAGAACTGGTTGATTTGATTTCTGCTCAACGTAACTTCCAAGCGAACTCGCGTTCTCTAGAAGTACACAACCAACTGCAACAGAATATTCTTCAGATTCGTTAATCGTTTCGAGCGTTTGAATCATCTGCGAATACCCAATTCAATGTTATTGAATTGGGTATTGTTGTTTGTCTTCTTATTTGCCGCCCCTATTGCCGCACGGTAATGCCACTGGCAACAATTCTTCCTGAATGATCCTTTAATGATCACCCCTCCTTGTTCGTTTTCTATTTAAATTATTGATAAATAACAGTTAAAAATATTGGCACAGTGTTTGCTTTATTAGCTCCAGAAGATGATTTTTTGGAGCAAAATTATGGATCGCGCACTGTTTCTTGCCATGAGTGGCGCTAAGCAAAATATGCAAGCTTTGCAGCTACGTGCAAACAACCTTGCCAACGTGAGTACAACGGGTTTCCGTGCTGATTTGGCACAAGCGCGTTCAATGCAAGCGTATGGTGAAGGCATGCCTACTCGTGTTTTCAGTATGACAGAGCGTCCGGGCCATAATTTCTCGCAAGGTAGTGTGGTTACCACTGGCCGAGATCTCGATGTTACCGTTCAAGGTGATGGTTGGATTTCAGTTATGGATAACACCGGCCGCGAAGGTTTAACACGTAACGGCAACCTTAAGGTTGACCAAAACGGTTTGCTAACTAATGCAAGTGGCCATTTGGTGCTAGGTGAAAACGATGCGCCAATCACACTGCCCATCCCAATCAGTAAAGTAGAAATTGGTACTGACGGTACGATTTCGGTGATTCCTCAAGGCGCTCCAGCTGAAGAATTGGCCGTAGTTGATCGTATTAAGCTTGTACGTCCAGACAATCAAACTTTGTTTAAAGATACGAATGGTCTGTTCCGTTCGAAAAACCCAGATCAGGCATACGAAGCAGATGCAGCAGTAACGTTGCTAAAAGGTGCTATCGAAGGCAGTAACGTAAATGCCGTAGGTGAAATGACCAGCTTAATTGACTTACAACGTCAGTTTGAAATGCAGGTCAAGATGATGAGCACAGCAGAGGAAATGGACAAGTCGTCTGATTCACTGCTTCGTATGAGCTAATAGAATTTAAAGGAAATTGCTATGCATCCAGCATTATGGGTAAGTAAAACAGGTTTAGACGCCCAACAAACCAATATCTCAACGATTTCGAACAACCTTGCCAACGCCTCGACCATTGGTTTTAAAAAGAGCCGCGCGGTATTTGAAGATCTGTTCTACCAGAACATCAACCAACCGGGTGGTCAATCGTCTCAGAACACTGAGCTGCCAAGTGGTTTGATGTTGGGTGCTGGTTCTAAGGTGGTCGCAACTCAAAAAGTGCACACTCACGGTAACGCACAAACGACATCTAACAGCTTAGACATGATGATTGAAGGCGACGGTTTCTTCCAAGTTGAGATGCCAGATGGTGAAACAGGTTACAGCCGCAATGGTCAGTTCACGTTGAACGGTGACGGCGCGATCGTAACGTCGGGTCAAGGTTACCCTCTACAACCAGAAATCGTGATTCCTGAAGACGCGATCTCGGTAACAGTAGGTAACGATGGTGAAGTGTCGGTTCGTCTACGTGGTGAGCAAAACAACGTCGTGGTTGGCCAAATCACTATTACTGATTTTGTAAACCCAGGTGGTTTAGAGCCAGTAGGTCAAAACCTTTACTTGCCAACTGGCGCGAGTGGCGACCCACAAGAGGGGGTTCCGGGCTTTGATGGCTTAGGTAATATCCGTCAGTCGATGCTAGAAACATCGAACGTGAACGTAACCGAAGAGCTGGTAAACATGATTGAAGCTCAGCGTGTATACGAAATGAATTCGAAAGTTATCTCGTCGGTAGACAAGATGATGAGCTTTGTTAACCAACAGCTGTAATTGGTTTTTTAGCCGTTTACTTTTTTAATTAATAGATCTATTTCTGCTGATTAATCCATTGACCACTGCCTGCTGAGAGTATATCGCCATGAAACGTATTTTTTGTTTAGCTCTATTTATGTCTATGACGGGTTGTGCTGTACTGGACCCGATTGAGACTCCGGCAGAAGAAAATGCAACCACAGTGGTTGATGCTGTGGAAGGTGATAAGTCGGCGCAAGAGAGCTCAGGCATTATCGACACGCTTCGTGGTCGCACCGATCCAATTGCTGGTGACCCTGCATGGGCGCCAATCAATCCCAAGCAGAAACCAGAGCATTACGCAGCGGCAACGGGCTCACTGTTCAATGTGAACCACATTGGCAGCATGTATGACGATTCAAAACCTCGCGGCATTGGTGACATCATTACTGTAGCGCTAGATGAGAATACTCGTGCGACCAAAAAAGCCAACGCGGACATGTCTAAGTCGAATGATGCATCGATGGAGCCATTGGCCGTTGGTGGTCAAGAGCTGACTATCGATAAGTACAACTTTTCTTACGATCTGAGCAACACCAATACCTTTGCTGGTGACGCATCAGCCAACCAAAGTAACAGTATCAGCGGCTACATTACCGTTGAAGTTATTGAAGTTTTAGCCAACGGCAACCTAGTGGTTCGTGGTGAAAAATGGATGACATTGAACACAGGCGATGAGTATATCCGCCTAAGTGGCACTATCCGTCCAGACGACATTGATTTCGAAAATACCATCGCTTCAAACCGTGTTTCTAACGCACGAATTCAGTACTCGGGCACGGGCGTGCAGAAAGATATGCAAGAGCCTGGATTCTTGGCACGATTCTTTAATGTATCTCTGTAGAGCTTGAGAGGGCGACGACATACTGACAGCCTCTATCACTTAGCCATATTTAGCTAAGCTATTATAAATTAAAGCAATACAGACAGGTTACTCAATGAAAAAACTAACACTCGTACTATTCGGCATGCTATTTCTTGCCACAAGTGCCCATGCTGCGCGTATCAAAGACGTGGCAAAAGTGGCGGGTGTTCGTAGTAACCAACTTGTTGGCTACGGTTTGGTGACCGGCTTGCCGGGTACTGGTGAGACAACTCCCTTTACCGATCAAACGTTTAACGCGATGCTGCAAAATTTTGGCATTCAATTGCCGCCCGGCACGAAGCCAAAAACGAAAAACGTAGCGGCGGTAATTGTTACCGCTGAACTTCCAGCCTTCTCTAAGCAAGGTCAGGAAGTTGACGTAACCGTTTCTTCTATCGGTTCAGCAAAAAGCCTTCGTGGTGGTACCTTGTTACAGACCTTTCTGAAAGGTCTAGACGGTCAGGTGTATGCTGTGGCGCAAGGTAACTTGGTAGTAAGTGGCTTTAGTGCTCAAGGTAATGACGGTTCGAAGATCGTTGGCAACAACCCAAACGTAGGTATCATCTCTAGCGGCGCGACGGTTGAACAAGAGATCCCAACCCCATTTGGTCGTGGTGACTACATCACCTTTAACCTAATCCAATCCGATTTCACAACGGCTCAGCGTTTGGCTGACGCAGTTAATAATTTCCTAGGCCCACAAATGGCGTCTGCGGTAGACGCGACGTCAGTAAAAGTTCGTGCTCCTCGAGAAATCAGCCAACGTGTCGCGTTCTTATCGGCTATCGAAAATATTGAATTCGACCCTGCAGAAGGTTCTGCAAAAATCATTGTTAATTCTCGTACCGGCACCATTGTGGTTGGTAAGCACGTACGCTTAAAAGCGGCGGCAGTAACACATGGTGGTATGACGGTTGCAATCAAAGAAAATCTAAACGTAAGCCAACCCAATGCATTCTCTGGTGGCCAAACGGTAGTGGTTCCTGATTCTGATATCGAAATCACGGAAGGCGATGGCAAGATGTTCAAATTTGAACCTGGCCTAACGCTGGATGATTTGGTCCGCGCAGTTAACGAAGTAGGAGCTGCGCCTTCAGATTTAATGGCAATCCTTCAAGCACTGAAACAAGCGGGTGCGATTGAAGGCCAATTGATCATTATCTAGGGAATAAAGCATGATTAAGAATAATAATGATATTGGTTTTATCCACGACATCGGCAGCCTAGATCGCCTTCGTCAACAAGCAGTAAACGGTGAAGAAGGTAGCGAGAAAGAAGCATTAACCGCTGCTGCGAAACAGTTTGAATCGATTTTCACCTCGATGTTGTTTAAGTCGATGCGTGATGCGAACTCGAGCTTTAAGTCGGATATGCTGAATAGCCAGAACGAGCAGTTCTATCGCCAGATGCAAGATGACCAAATGGCGAGTGAGTTAAGTGCTTCAGGTTCGTTAGGTCTTGCGGATATGATTGTGGCTCAGCTAAGCGCTGGTCAAGCAAGCGATGCGTCTGAAGAGAAGGTTCGCAGTGAAGGCTTTGATGCTTCATTGCAAAGGCCGCAATACTCAGGCCGTTCGGAAGAGCGTGCGTCAGACGTTCAATCTGCGCAAGCAGCAAAACAGCCAGTATCCTTTGATTCTCCAGAATCGTTTGTGACCTCAATGAAGCCTTACGCTGAAAAAGCGGCAAGTGCGCTTGGTGTTGATTCATCACTCCTATTGGCACAAGCTGCGCTTGAAACAGGTTGGGGTTCTAAAATGATTAAGAACTCATTAGGTAACAGTAATAACCTATTCAACATCAAAGCCGATAGAAGTTGGAAGGGCGATAAGGTTGCAACTCAAACTCTCGAGTTTCACGGTAAAACTGCCGTTAAAGAGTCGGCTTCATTCCGTTCTTACTCAAACTTCGAAGACAGCTTTAACGACTATGTGAAGTTTTTGAATGAAAACCCAAGATACGAAACGGCATTGCAGCATCAAGGTAACTCAGAGAATTTCATCAAAGGTATTCACCAAGCTGGTTACGCAACTGACCCTAACTATGCAGACAAGGTTTTGCGAGTGAAAGCTAAGATTGACGAGATGAACTAGCGTTATTGAATGTATACGGGAGCTTGCCATTGGCAGGCTCTTTTCTTATCTATCACCTCAAATTTTGCTGCGAAGTCTGTAGTTATCTCCTTACACTTCAATAAATTATTGTCTTTTAGTTCTTCGCTGTGTCTATTGGCACATATATTGCTTTTTAAACTGGTAGTTAATCAGTTTATCCTGATTTTGTTAAGTTTTTTGGGGGCATTATGGCGTCGGATCTTCTGAATGTAGGGGCACAAAGTGTTCTTACTGCTCAGAGACAGCTAAACACCACAGGTCATAACATTTCTAACGCCAACACAGAGGGCTATAGCCGCCAATCTGTGATTCAAGGTGTGAATGACCCGCGTCAGTACGGTGGCCAAAGCTACGGTATGGGCGTGCATGTGGAAAATGTTCGCCGCTCTTGGGACCAATTTGCCGTCAACGAACTTAACTTATCGACAACCAATGCCGCCAATAAAGGCGACACCGAAGCTAACCTCGATATGCTGTCGAGTATGCTGTCATCTGTTGCTTCGAAGAAGATTCCAGAAAACCTTAATGAATGGTTTGATTCGGTTAAAACATTAGCTGATACACCGAATGATGTCGGTGCTCGAAAAGTTGTATTAGAAAAGGCTGGGCTACTTAGTAAAACGTTAAATGAATTCCATGAAACGGTTCGCCAACAGTCTGACTCTACCAATAAAAAATTAGATATGGGTATCGAGCGAGTTAATCAGCTTGCGTACGAGATCCGTGATGTTCAACGTTTAATGATGCGGACTCCTGGGCCTCATAATGACCTACGAGATCAGCACGAAAAGTTGATTAATGAGCTTTCTGGTTACACCAAAGTAACGGTGACACCACGCTCAAATGCCGAAGGGTTTAATGTCCATATTGGCAATGGCCATACCTTAGTATCTGGTAGTGAAGCAAGCCAATTAAAAATGGTTGATGGCTTACCCGATGCACATCAGCGTCGACTAGCGATTGTTGAAGGTAAGTCTTTAAAACCGATCACCAGCAGTGATATCGACGGAAAAATCGGCGCCATGCTAGACATGCGTGACGAACACATCCCGGCAATCATGGATGAACTTGGTCGTTTAGCGACCGCGTTTTCATACGAGGTAAATGGTCTTCAAGAACAAGGTTTGGATCTCAACGGCAACGTAGGTAAGAACCTGTTTACTGATGTTAACTCTGAGTTGGTGGCTAAATCTCGTGTCACGGCTAGCGGGCAATCGAAAGCAGATGTTGCGGTATATATTGATGATACCTCTGCCTTAAAAGGCGGTGAGTATGGTCTGAAATACGATGGCAGCGATTACGTGGTGACTAAGCCGAACGGTGAGACAGTTAAGATGGCGACCGACTCTAGCGGCAACGCTTTTTATCTTGATGGCATGCGAGTGGAAATTCGTAATCCTCCTGAGCTAGGAGAGAAACTGTTACTGCGTCCAACGCGTAATTTTGCTGCTCAAATGCAGATGGAAACCAAAGATCCGAAAGACATTGCCGCACAAAGCTATGAGGCATCGACCACTTTTGCCAAGGGCACTGCTGGGTTCAAAATTCTAGCGGCCGGTCAATTGCGTGAGTTTGAAGTGGTTGTATCACCAAAGGGGGAGCAATTTGCGGTTACCGATCCTAAGGGCAACATCTTGATGCAGCCTCAACCGTATCCGCCTGAAGGCCCTGTGACTATCAATGGAACAACGTTTGAGCTAACACCAGGCGCTGTGGCAAATGATAAATTTACGGCAAACCTTGTCCCATCAGAAGGTGACAACGGTAACCTGCGTAAGTTGCAAGATCTTCAAACAGGAAAGCTTTTGAATGATGGTGAGTCTACGATTTTAGACCTTTACCACAACTTGAATACCAATACGGGCTTGAAATCTTCAACGGCAAATCGTTTGAGTGATATTGCGACGTTAGAAAAACAGTCGGCTCAAGAGCGTATTGCTTCTATCTCGGGAGTAAACCTCGATGAAGAAGCGGCAAATATGATGAAGTTTCAGCAAGCGTATATGGCTTCTTCACGCATCATGCAAGCAGCCAACGATACGTTTAACACTATTTTGGCTCTGAGATAGGAAGGTATAAATGTTGAATCGTATCTCTAGCTTCCATAATTATCAGTCAGTACAAAATGACTTGCGCCGCCAAGAGAACAAGGTGCATCACAACCAAGCGCAACTTGCTTCAGGTAAGAAGTTACAGTCGCCAAGTGATGATCCATTAGCGACGCACTATTTGCAGAACATAGGTCAGCAGTCAGAACAACTTAAACAGTATGTAGATGCGATTACTCTAGTAAGAAATCGTCTTGAACATCATGAAGTATTAGTTTCTAACACTGAAGGCTTTGCTGATGAAGCAAAACGAACCGTGATGGAAATGATCAACGGTGCGCTTTCTCCAGAAGACCGTTTAGCCAAGAAGCGTGAAATTCAAGAACTGGCGAATAACTTCCTTCATTTAGCCAACTCTCAAGATGAGTCGGGTAACTACACATTTGCGGGTACTAAACCAAAGAATCAGCCTTTCTTTCGAGACAATCAAGGAAACGTGACTTATCAAGGTGATGACTACCAACGCAAGATGCGTGTGGCAAGTAGCTTTGAAATGGCAATGAATGATCCAGGCAGCAAGATGTTTATGGAAATAGACAACCCATTTGGTGATTTTGAGCCTCAGTATGACCTTGAGCCCGCTTCAGAGCTATTGTTAGAGCGCGCAACGAACACAACTAAAGATTCATCAACGTACAAGGTGACGTTCGTTGATATGCAGACCGGAAACTATGCCTACCAACTTGAAAAAGATGGGACCGTCGTCGCCGCGGAAGATTTTGATCCTTCGACAGGTATTGTCTACGAAGGGCTGAATATCCAACTTAAAGGCCAGATCACGAAAGGTGATTCGATCACCTTAGAGCCGAGAAAGACATTCTCTATCTTTGATACGTTTAAAGAAGCCGCTGAACAGGCTGAAAACCCAGTATCGGATGCATCAGCTACGGCGAAATTGCACCAAGTAACCGAAGAGTTTCATGCCGCGTTTATTCATTTAACCAAGGCAAGAACCGATGTTGGTGCACGTTTAAGTACGCTGGATATTCAAGAGCAGCAACATGAAGATTTTAAGTTGTCTTTAGCGAAAGCAAAAAGCAACTTTGAAGACTTGGATTACTCGAAAGCGATCATTGAGTTCAATGAAAACTCTCGAGCACTACAAGCTTCTCAACAAGCGTTTGGCAAAACCAAAGACCTGACCTTGTTTAACTATATTTAATGATCAATCGGCATTTAATGGTGACTTGTCGATCACCATGGCGTTGATTCCTTGCCGTATGTGCTATGCCATACGTGCGAATGACGCCATAGTTTGCCGCTTTTTTGTACGAAGCATGATGTTTCTAGAATAGCGGCAAAAAACGGCAATAAGGAAGGTGAATGTTTTTACCTTCTAATAGTAGAAAATCATAATTGCGCAGTGTTGTTTGTAAGTTTTTGATTTTTAGATAATTAAAAAATTATTTATATGAGATTAAACTTGGCATACAACTTGTATCTGTTTTGGTTATAAATGATTAATACAGATCTTAAACCTTGTATAGGTTTTATCGAGTAATACACGGTCAGTGCTTATCCATATGAGAGTAAAGCTGGCCGCTTCGCAGAAAGCTTGCGAACTCATAAGGAGAGCAAAATGGCTATTAATGTAAGTACTAACGTATCTGCTATGACAGCACAGCGTTACCTGAATAAAGCGTCGAATGACTTAGCGACTTCAATGGAGCGTTTGTCATCGGGTCACAAGATCAACAGCGCAAAAGATGATGCTGCAGGTTTGCAAATTTCGAACCGCTTAACAGCTCAATCTCGTGGTCTTGATGTAGCAATGCGTAATGCCAATGACGGTATCTCAATTGCTCAAACCGCTGAAGGCGCGATGAACGAATCAACCAACGTATTACAACGTATGCGTGATCTAGCGATTCAATCATCAAACGGTACTAACTCTCCAGCAGAGCGTACGGCACTGAATGAAGAGTCTATGGCACTTCAAGATGAGCTTAACCGTATCGCAGAGACAACGTCTTTTGGTGGCCGTCGTCTATTGAATGGTTCATTTGGTGAAGCATCGTTCCAGATCGGTTCTAACTCTGGTGAAGCGATGATCATGGCTCTGACGAGCATTCGTGCCGATGATTTCCGCATGGGTGGTACAACGTTTGATTCTGAAAACGGCAAAGATAAGAGCTGGGAAGTGCCTGCACAAGCTCGTGATCTTAAGTTCGAATTCAAAACCAAAGCGGGTGAAGATATCGTTTTAGATATCAATACCAAAGCGGGTGACGATATCGAAGAGCTTGCTACTTACATCAATGGTCAATCTGATCTTGTGAACGCATCGGTTACTGATGATGGTCGCATCCAGCTATTCGTTGCTGAACCAGACCTTGACGGTGCAATGTCTATCTCTGGTGGCCTAGCGTCTGAGCTAGGTATTAAGAGTGAAGGCCGTGCTACCTCTGTTCAAGACGTTAGCTTAACCAGCGTTGCGGGTTCACAGAACGCAATTAGCGTGATTGATTCTGCAATGAAGTACGTGGATTCACAACGTGCTGATTTGGGTGCAAAACAGAACCGTCTAAGCCACAGTATTAATAACTTGGCAAACGTACAAGAGAACGTAGACGCTTCAAACAGCCGAATCAAAGATACGGACTTTGCGAAAGAGACGACGCAAATGACCAAATCACAAATTCTGCAACAAGCAGGTACTTCAATACTTGCTCAAGCAAAACAGTTGCCTAACTCTGCGATGTCATTATTGCAATAGTTATTGGTTGAACTTGCTGCTCGTGTTCAGACGTGAGCCATGCAGCAAGGGAAACTGGCAAGCATACTTACTATTGAGTGTTTAGCTCTCTCATCTCTCACCTGCTATCCATTTTTACAGTAAGAATGCAACGGCAAGTCGGAAATGTGTTCATTTCTCGATGATCTCCACACAGGTTCTGACGCGCCAACTAGCCCCGGTTCTCTCAAAGGAAAAGGGGCTTTTTCCTTTCTGTATTTCTTGTTTTTGCTATTTATTTTCCTACGAATTTTCTCGCTCTACCTTTCTTAGAGCTCTATTTGACTGTTCTTGTTCACGAAAAATAATTTCGCCTATTGCACAAGATTTGTCTACCCCAGAGCTCTTTGGCAATTGATCATTTCTCCACCTTGAGCAATTTAGACGGCGATTCGTACGTTTTTCAAACAGGTTAAGATCTTTTCTCAATTGAAATCTATCGCTGTATTAGAAAATGCGATAAATTAAGTCATTGATAAATATTAAATTAATAAATTTTTTGTGGTTTTTTGAAAGTTTTTCTAAAGCTTCTGATTTTCGCGCCGTTATTAAAAGTAACTTTGAGAGAACTACTTGGTTTTCCGAGACGTCGGAAACCGCTATACCGGAAAATCAATTGGAGAAATCACCATGGCAGTGAATGTAAATACAAACGTTTCAGCGATGACAGCGCAACGTTACCTAAACAACGCAAACAGCGCACAACAAACATCAATGGAGCGTCTAGCTTCAGGCTCAAAAATCAACAGCGCAAAAGATGACGCTGCGGGCCTACAAATCTCTAACCGTTTGAACGTTCAGAGC